>CAYNVI010000609.1:0-2970 GCA_964400585.1 uncultured Pirellulaceae bacterium
CCACTCGAACAACGGCTCCGGAACCGACCAGCCAATCCAGACCACCGATCCCAGCAGCAAGGCGGCCTGTCCCCCTGTCAGCAGACGGCGGGGAAGCGCCACGGAGGCGGCTCCCGCTCCGGCAGCCGACACCGGCAACCACCCGGCCACGGCCAGCGCGCTGCACCCACTGACAATCAAGATCAAGGCAGCGGTCAGCCAACCGACATCGCCGGGGATCCACCAGCCGAAACAGCCGACAAAGATCGCCGTGACCATTGCGAACCCCAACCAACCGGCCCCCACGATCGCCAGCGGCGGAGCGAAACGCTGGAGCGCTGCGCGGCGCTGGCGGATCTGCCAGGCGCCTCCCAGCAAGATCGCTCCCCAGAGCGTTGCGGTTAGCATCGCCGAAGATTGCAAGGGACGTTGCCAGAGCGAAAGATCGTAGCGCCACGCTTCGTCGGCTAAGGCATACGGCACCAACAGGATGGCGGCCAGGCCGACGGAGCCGGCGGCGATCGCCAATAACCAACGCGTGCCGAGACGCCAGCTCGTCCAAACCGCCGGCAAGGCCACCGCCGCTGTCCACCAAAGCAACCACGTCGGTTTGCCGACGGCGAGCGGGAAGAGCGCGACCACGACCAGACATCCGGCCAAAGCCAACGATAACGCTAAGACCTGTTTCACACCTTGGCCCGCGGTCTCGCGAATGCTCAAGCCGAGTCCCGTGACCGCCGTGATCGCCGGCAGGATCGTCAATCCCAAGGGGACGGTCACGTCGAGGGAACGCCCCCCCTGGGAGGCGACGAACGCGACCAGCACGCCGAGGGCATAGAGACCGACCCCGCCCAACCACAACAGGTTGCGGATCGCCGGTCCGCCGCGGGGGTGACGCCAGGTGGCCAACCCGCGACGCCCGGCCGGTATCACGATCGCCACCATCACCGCCAAGCCGGACGCCGTGATGGCGGCCAACGCCGCCGCGGTGGACTGACGCGTCAGGGCGGGCAACAACGGCAGCACCGCCGTCGGAGCGGCCACCGCGGCGGTCCACCAGAGGGCATCGGATCGCCGCACCAGCGCGACGCCAGCCCGCCAGATCGCGAATCCGTACACCGCCGCCCCAAACAGCAGGAAGCCCAGGGTCAGCGGATCGCCGAGTCGAATCTCCGTCGCCCCCCCATGCGCCACCGCGATCCCGGCGACCACACTCAGCGGCACCAACAGAGTGGCGATCAAAAGCACCGCCCGGCTGGTGTGCCGCAAGCGCCAACGCCGCAGCGTGTACAGGCCGGCCGCTTCGATCGAAATCGTGCCCGCCATGAACACCAGCGACGGCAGCAAGCGATGCGTCCGCGTCAATGAACTCCATAGACTGATCACCAGTCCAATCGCACAAAAGACGATCAGCAACCCCGCAATCAGCTCGCCCCAGCGGATGTTGTGGGCGATCAGGAACGATTGCAACACCTCGCTGGCGGCGCGTTTGGGGAAGGAGGCAGGCGAGCGGGCCAGCGGGCCGTCTTGCCGGGGGACGGCCCCCGCAAGCTGGGCGGGCTCGGACTGGGCGGCGATCGCGGCCCACGTGCCAGCGGGGGGGCTCCCCGCTGCGGGAGCGACCGGTTCGGTCTCTTCGGCCTCCTCGCCCACAACCGTCGCCACGATCGTTTCCTCGGCTCCGTCCTCCCCCGGCGTCGCCGGCGACGGGACCCGGGCTGGCCGCGTCTCCGCTTGGAAAGCCTCGGCGTAGCGTCGACCGAGGCCATGCATCGCGTCCCGCTGCTTCGCCGATATCCAGTCGCGGGTGAAGAGGGCTTCGACCACTTCGCGATAACCACGCAGCTTGGCATAGCATTCCGCCCGCCGGTCGGCCGAGGCAGCTGCCGCAGGCGCAGCCCGTGAAGCGGCGGGGGGCAGCGGGGAACCTGGGGCCGAACCGCGTTCCGCGCCGGTCGAGGCGTGTGCGCGGCCCGCGACCGGCCGGCCCGCGAGGGCGCGGAACAGGAAGGCCAGCACCAGCCAACTGGCGTGCCCAAGCACCGTCACCACGATGAAGACGATCGTCAGGGCGAGCAGGACTTCGGGCATGTTGAACCAAGGGTTTGACCAAAAGGAAACCGGTGCCCCAGCTGCTTGCATCCCGACCGGAGCCAGGCTCTGTCCGAAAACCAAAAAACGGGTCGCGGAGCGACTCCGCTAGGTCCCTTCTCCCCCGCCGCGCAGCGGATCGCGGGGGAGAAGCAAAGGATGAGGGGTGGTTTATCAGACAGAGCCTAGCTGGGAACCGAGGCCAGCGGGCAGGCTAGCGTTGCCTCCCTTTCACCGAGAGCCCGCGCTGGGAAAGATACTGCGCGAGAGCAGTCCACCGCGTCTGCTTTTCCGCATTTTTCGCCCCTCCAACCTCTCCAGCCGGCAATTCCCTCCTGTTTCCCCCGACCCGACGACGGCCGGCTCCCATCGATCGAATGATCCCGACGACCCGATAACCGATGGCGGAGGCGCACTTCGCGCTCCGATTTCCCACACGAAGGCTGTTCCGATGCGCCGGCTGACTCTTTGCGTCGTTTCGCTCACCCTGCTCGGCCTGACGGCCTCGTCGAGCGAGGCCCATCACCCGGCGCGGAACCGCCAACCGACGGCCGCGCGATTCGACCCGCTTCCCCCGCTCGGGAATCGGTTGCCGCCCTCCTATCGGCGGGTCTACAATCGCCCCACCTACCTGGGCGGAAAGCTCGCCTACCTGATCGCTCCCAGCAGCCAGGAAGCGATGAGCTGGCACACCAATGCCCACCGGGGTGCTTACCGCAACCAGGCGGGCCGCATCGAACCGATGTACCACTACGCGAAACCGTGGGAGGCCTTGCCGATCGGCCCTCGGAAAGCGGCCGAGGCAACGCGCGCCGACGGACCGCAACGCTAGCTGGACCGCGCCCCTTTTCGTGAGCGGATGGGGCGCTAGCCCCCGGCCTTTCCGCGACGGGCCGGCGG
>CAYNVI010000610.1:0-2964 GCA_964400585.1 uncultured Pirellulaceae bacterium
GTGACGTTTGGGATGCTCTTCCGGTGGCTTGCCGATCTCGGCATCGATCTGCAGCCAATCGCCGACCGCTTCGACCTGACCGAAAGGAACACCGGTTTGCGCCATTCCCCACGGCCCAGGATTCATGCCGAGGAACAGCACCTCGCAGCGGTCCGGTTGGAGGAAGGAGAGGTACTGTTGGTGGGCTGCCCAGGCATACCGCAAAGGGTTGTAGACATGGGTGACCGGTTCGCTGAACGTGAGCCGATCGACGGCGTCGGCGAGTTCTTGGGCGGCGGCGATCGCGGGGGCAGCAGGCATGAAGGATCAGGGAGCACGAGGTTAGGAGGAAGGCAGGACGTCGTCCGGCGCTGCCTCGCGGCGGTATTGCTGCAACAGCGTAATCTTCTGGAAGATCTTCCGGCTGAGGCCGGTGGTCAGTTGTTCGATCTCGCTGACGGCCGCCAAGGAAACGGAGTCTTCGAAACGTTGTACGTAAAGCGCCGCGATCTTGCCGGTCAGCGATAGCATCTCACTGCAGTAGTCGAGATAACGATTCAGTTGCAAGGGAGTCAACGCGACACGCGGAGAGTTCTCGGTGCCGGTCCAAATCCGCTGGGTTCGCTCGGGGTCTTTCGTCAATTGATGCATGTCGATCACATGGGCCATCGATCGCAGTTCATGCAGCGCGGCCAAGGCACGGCGACGTTTGATCCGGGTTTCGAGGCTGATCAAAAAGTAGAGGGCAGCCCCCAATAGCAATAGCTCATTGATCCCCGCTTCCATCACCGTCACCAGGTCCACCGTGCTGAGCGGCTCGGCGGCGATCCGGATCAGGCTCACGCCATGCAGCAGCAAGGCGATGACCGCCGCAGCCAGCAGATATCCGAGGGCGCGGATCCACAGCGTCGGCCGAGCGATCCAACGCGAACGTCGACTCGCTTGTTGGGAGAGCAACAGGAGTTGGCCGCAAAGGTGGTAGAGTCCCGAGTGGGGGAACCGATCGCCGATCCGGGTCTGCAAGCGTTCGACCGTTTCGACGATCCGGCGATCTTCAAGGATCACCGGTCCGCAGGCTGCCAGAGGAGTCTCGTGGGGTGGCGCGGCATCGCCGGAAGGGGTAGGGCTCGACGCCGCGTCACGGGAGGCGCTCGGCGAAGAGGCGGTTGCGGCAGAATCCTGAGGAGCCGCTGGGGCGGGGGCCGAAGCGGGTTCTGGGAAGGCGTCGGAAGCGGGGACCATAACAAGCTCACAAGGTAGGCTTTGCCAGAAGACGCCCTGGCAGGCGATGGGCGAGGTCAACACTTCCTCGATCACCGGGGCAGCGGAGCACCGATGAAGTCGGAGCCGTTCAGATTTCGAGGTACTCTTCAAATGCTTCGCGAAGGATCTCGGGATCGATCGTCTCCCCGGTCCACAGCTTGATCGCCAGCGCGGTGCGGGCGATCAGTAGATCGAGTCGCGTGATCCCTTGCAGGCCGCGTTCGGCGGCGGCCCGGGCCAGCGTGGAGGTGCTCGCCGCCGTGGCCATGTCGACGATCAAAGCGGGGGCTTCCAGTCGATCGAGCAGCGCTTCGGGGATGGAGGCTGGTTGCCCGTCGGCCCTGGCACCCCGGATGATCAGGACGGCTTCGTCACTGATCGCTTCATCGAGCGAATCGCGGCGAATCGCCGGTGGGGACCGATCGGAAGCCGTTGGCAGCGGAGCCCTCTGCTGCGTCTCCTGGACGGCCTCTCCCGATGCTTCGTTCGCCGTGTCCTGGGAGGACCGCGCGCTTGCCTGGGTAGGCAGCATCTGATTTTCTCCGGGGGCCGGCTCCGCGGCATCAAGGTCACCAGGCTCGTCGGGGTCGCTTGCCGCGGGAGCGCGGACCGGCGCAGCCGGGGCTGGCGGGCTGGCGGCCAAGTGTTGGCTGGGGGGGGCGTGTTCGTTTGTGGGGGCGGTCGCTTCTTCCCCGGCGGGGGCGTCCGCCGCTGGACCCACCGGTCGGAAGGCAGGTTGCAGGGCAGCGGGTTCAAGATCGGTGAGGATCCATTGCCCGATCGGCCCCCCCAGGATCGCGTGGCAGGCCGCCGTGGTCGCCGGGTCTTCGCCGACCAGGACGGCCGTCATCGGTGCATCCCGTCCGGCGGTGAGCGTCTCGAAGTCGACCACGGCGGCGAGGACGCGGCCGAGGAGCTGATGCCCGCGCAGCTGGCCTGTCGAATCGCGAGTGACGCAGTCGACCCAGTGCGAACGCTCGGCAACCGCGTCGAGATGCGCCAGCCGGTCGGCCACCACCCGGGCGTACGGCGCGGCGATCATCGCCCCTTGAAATCCGAGGGCATCGATCCCGCCGAAGGCTTCCGCAAAGCGTTGCGGCACGACATCGAGTGACAGGAACCGCCAATCGAGCTCGGCGGCCGCAAAGGCCCGCTCGATCGCAAATTGCATCGGATTGCCGGCGATGGGATGCCCGATCACGCAGGCAATCGGTTGAATCGGAAGCTCGGTCACGTGTTCTTGGTCAACTAGCAAGCAGGGGAAGGTCGGCGGTCCGCAGGCAGGCCGGGGGGCCCAGTCCCCGGGGATTGGCCTGATCAAAATGAATTTGTGGAGGGACCGGTTTTTACCCGACTTGTTTTATCAGGCGAAGCCTTTTTTTTGTCCCCGCCCCCAAAGCCGCCGTTTTCCCAGCTTGGCACATGTTCATCAGGCCAGGCCAGCCCCCTCGGACCGTTCCACCATAACTACCCCCGCCCCCTTTTCCATGTCGTCCTCTTTTCTACCTCGCGTGCCATCCTTGATCGACGCCACCGCGGGGGAACTTTACAGTGGAAGGACGCTCGTTTGACTTGGCTTTGCCCCCCCTCGCACCCTGCCCCGACCTCGATGCCCGACTCGCCGACCGCCGAGCCTGCCGTGCGAACCGAGGTCGCTGCGACCTTGGCGGTTCCGCGGTGGGGGGCGGCGACGGCGACCTGGCTGGCGGTTTGGGGAGGATG
>CAYNVI010000611.1:0-2956 GCA_964400585.1 uncultured Pirellulaceae bacterium
GAGCACTTCCGGATGCTGCGGCGGATCGGTCCGAACCCCGAAATCGCTGGGCGTGTTGACCAGCGGTTTGCCGACCAAGTGGCCCCACACGCGATTGACCATCACCCGCGAACTGAGCGGGTTGTCGGGCTGCACGATCCGCTCGGCCAAATCGAGCCGGCCGCTGCCCGTTTTAAAGGGCTTGGGTTCTTCGCCCCGAAAGACGGTTAGGTATTGGCGGGGGACCCGCGGTCCACGATTTCCCCGTTGTCCCCGTACCAAGACGAAGGCGTCTCGCGGGTTATCGTCGACCAGCATCAACGGCGATGGGCCCTCTTCGGGAATTTTGCTGCTGGAGAGGATGCCGACCCAGGAGTAATAGTCTGCGGTCGGGATCGGGTCGAATTTGTGGTCGTGGCAGCGTGCACAGCCAACGGTCAGCCCCAACAAGCCGCGGCTGATGACGTCGATCCGGTCATCGATCGTGTCCTGTTTGGAGAGAAAGCGGCGGCCAACGGTCAGGAACCCCATCGCGTCGAGATGCCCCGCCTCGTTCTCCGGATCGAGCCGATCGGCGGCCAATTGATAGCGAACCATCTGGTCGTAAGGCAGATCGCTGTTGAACGCTCGGATCGCCCAGTCACGAAACCGCTCGCTGCCTTTGAGCAACCGTTCGCGACCGGCCAAGGTGTAACCGACCGTGTTGGCATACCGCGCGACGTCCAACCAGTGCCGCCCAAACCGCTCGCCAAACGCCGGAGACGCCAGCAACCGGTCGACCAATCGGGAGACGGCAGCGGGATGGCGATCCTCGACAAACCGTTCGATCGCGGCGGCCGGTGCGGGCAGCCCGGTCAAATCGTAGTAGAGTCGCCGCGCCAGCGTTTCGCGGTCGGTGGGACTTGCCATCTGCAGGTCGAAGTCCTGCAATCGCCGCTGCACGACGGCGTCGAGCAGATCGGCCGGCGGCGCGGTCCGCGTTTCGTCCGGCGACGGCGGTCCCGCGGCCCGCTGCGGAGGTTGGAAGGCCCAATGGCTCGCCGGATCCTGCTGCGGCACTTCGGCAGCCGCAGGCGATCCCCCTTCGCGGGGGTCAGGTGCCCCTTCCGCCACCCAGTGGCGGAGGATCTCGATCTGCTCGTCCGACAATTTGCCCGCGGGCGGCATCTCCAAGTCGGCATCGGTGTAGGCGACCGCCTGGATCAGCAGGCTCTCCTCGGGATTCCCCGGGACGACAGCGGGGCCACGAAACCCACCCTGGCGGGACGCGGTCCGCGTATCGAGCTGCAGGTCGCCGCTCGATTCGCCCGACTCTTCCGAGTGGCACTCGTAGCAGTGATCGATCAGGAGCGGACGGACTTTGCTTTCGAAAAAGTCGTATTCGCCCGCACTGCTGTGATGCGAGCCGCCCAGGACCATTGCGCAAACCGCGGTCAAGAAGGCCAAGCAGGGGGGGAAGCGCCAAGAATGCAAGGGAAGATCCATGTTCGGTGGCTGGATGGGGAGGGTACCGACCGTGGTGGGAGGTGAGGTCGGCAGCGCGAGCGCGGCACATGCATTCTACCAGTTCCCTGCCAGGTTGTAATCCTGAAATCTCCAGTCCACGTTGACGGCAGCGCGCCGAATCGACTATTGCCGTGCTGCGGCCAGGTGCGCCGCACCGACCGTGTCGGGCGACCCTCGGTGGCAGATGCCCCGGTTCTCCGAAAGCGTCGCGGCGGGAACGAACACGAACGCGGGTCACCAACTCGCCGGCGGGCCCGCGAAGCCCGACCGCTGGGATACAGACCCCCCTTTTGTCACGGGGAAGAAGCATGCAATTGCGCAGTTTGGGGATGGCCAGCCTGTTGGGGCTGGTTGCCGGATTCGTCGGCTGTGGATCCGAAACGCCCACCGCCCAGCCCACCAGCGAGCCTGCCCCAACGGCCTCGGCTGCGGCCGATGCAGTGGGCGGCGCCCCGGCCTCCGCGGATGTCCCTCCGCCGACCGACGTCGTCAGCCGGTTCCTGGATCAGATCCGCCGGGGGGGAGACCAGACCGACGCCGCCGCCTTGATGACCTCGAAGGCCCGCGCCGAATGCCAGCGAACGGGACTGGTCCTGCAGCCGATCGGCTCGCCCGAAACCCACTTTGAGGTGACCCGTAGCGAACCGGTCCCGGGGAGCGAAGATGCCGCCCTGGTTCACACGCTGCTGGTCGAACCGCCGCTGGACGGGAAGTCCGAGGCGGCTTCCTACCAGGTTGTGTGGGCGCTCCGTCGCGAAGCGAGTGGCTGGCGGATCTCGGGGCTCGCCCTGGAGATCGAAGCGGGGCAGGATCCCTTGGTGGTCGATTTCGAGAACGGCAACGACGCGGCCCGCAAGCTGGGCGTCGAAGTCGCGACCGAGCGGGCCGACCAACCCGCCCTGCGGCAAGCGGCCGACGCGAACGCACCCGCTGTCCGCTAGACGCAGCCGCTGTCCAGCTAGCGGGGCTGGGGAGGCGGCGGTTCGCCCGCCGGTCTCGCCGCCGCGAAGAATTCGGGGAAAGCCCTCAAGCGGCTGCCCCCTCGCGTCGATACTGACAATACGCAGGAAGCGGCGTGCTGTCCGCATCAGGGATGATCTTTGCCAGTCCGGTCGCCGGAGGATTCCTCCTCGGCTCCGGTCCTTGAAGCCATGGTCATCCCCTTGCGTACCCTCACTTACGGAATTCCTCTGCTGCTGATCGGGCTGCTCGCCGCGCTCCCCTTTCGCCGGGGGTCCGAACCGGCGACTTCGCCTGCGGCGGCGGATCCTGCCCCGGCGGCCGCCAGTCGCATCGCGCCGATCGAAGAGCTGCCGGTCTCGGCCCTGCCCCCGTGGCAGACCGAGCCCACCCCGCCACCGGTCGACCCCATGCAATCGCTCCGCGCGCAGTTCGCGCCGATGGCCGAGAGTTACCAGGCGGTCGCGATCCCGTTGGAACGCCCGGCGAAGATCGCCGATCGCTTCTCCGC
>CAYNVI010000612.1:0-2950 GCA_964400585.1 uncultured Pirellulaceae bacterium
CTACACGGCTCTGAACACTCTTTCCCTACACGACGCTCTTCCGATCTTCTGCTCGCCCCGACGTTCGATTTGCCCGAACGGGCTCTCGAAATGCCTCCTGCCGCGTTCGCACCCCCCTCGGCCTCCACCCCCGCGGTCCGCAGCAAGGGGAGCCCGCTACCGGCGTCTCCTCAAGCGTTGGCCCGCGAAGTCGATCGGCGGCATGCCGAAGCCGTGCGAGTTTACTACGGGACGAACCGCGAGTTGCTCAACAATCCGCCCGATCCAACCAGGCGGTTGTTGACTTGGGGCGCCGTATTCCTGGTCCTGCTCGTCCTCCTCGCCTGGCGAATCGGTCGCCTCCTTCGACACCATGCCAAGCCTCCCAAGCACCGGGTGGCGCAAGTGGTGCTGTTGCTCTTCCTGTCGGGGGCGGCGATCTGGGTTGCCGGCCGAAACAACACGGCGTTTGAACAATTGACTTCGCTGCGGCAGGGGGTGGAATTTGGCGGCCACCGTTCATCCAACGGCAGTATTTACTATGGCTATTGCGATGTTTCGATCCCTCCGACGCACTCGGTCGGGAAAGTCGAACGTCCGCTGGTCGGTCCGGAAGACGAGGCCAAACATGTCGTGCTCCAACAGGCCGCGTTGTTGGAAGAAGCCGCTTTCTATGACGCCGTCAACGCGAAACTGGGGAAGGCAGGAGACACCTCAGCGGACTGCTTATTGTACATCCACGGCTACAACGTTGCCTTCGATGATGCTGCGCGACGGGCAGCCCAAATCCATTTCGACCTCGAGTTCGAAGGGGTCACGATGTTCTACAGCTGGCCCTCGCGCGGTCGAGCACGACATTACTTTTCGGATCGCAACGAAATTCGCTTCAGTGACCGTTTGATCAAACAGTTTCTCGAAGGCGCGAAAGAGCACCTCGAATTCAATCGCTTCCATGTGATCGCCCACAGCATGGGAGCCGATGCGTTGTGCCAGGCCATCGAAGAACTCGATCCCGAAAAGCAGTTCTTTGATCAGTTGGTCCTGGCAGCCCCTGATATCGATGCGGAACTCTTCCGGCAACAGATCCTGCCGCAACTGCAGAAGCGTTCTCAACGCACCACGCTCTACTGTTCGCGGAACGACTGGGCGTTGCACGCGTCCCAACGTTTCAATGACGCGCCTCGCGCGGGCGATTCCCGCAACGGCCCTTTGGTCGCACCCGGACTCGATACGATCGATGCATCGGAAATGGATACCGAATTGCTAGGCCATTCCTACTACGGTGATTGCCTTCCTCTGTTGGACGATTTGGAATTGCTGATCAAACAAAACCGCTCACCGGATGAACGGCGTCTGGAACCGTTCTTCGAAGCCTCCGGGCTTCCCTACTGGTTGCTTCTCAACTGATCGCGGGCCCCACTGAGCGCGAGCCCAACATTTTTTTCGCCGCGGCATTCGCCTGCCACGAAGCATGCGGACCGCCAGGATCGCTCCGTTGGCCGCACCCTAAAGGTCAGCGACCTGCCCTTCGTAAGTTGATGCGCGAATGCCTTCCGGTTTCACGCCGTCGCAAGCGCTGCGGATCGCCCTCGTCAGCCCTCGTCAGCCCACGTCAGCCCGCGGCCGCCCCCTGCATCCCACTACAATGCGACGCAACGGTGATGCTTAGCAACGTGTGAATGCCCAAGACTTTCAGAGGATAACGTGGTGATGCAGCAAGCCGGGACCGGACATGGACGGATCATGTTTCTGACAACAGCGTGCGGGCTGGCTCTCCTGCTGGCCCCTGCTCGGGCGGCAGCCGAATCTCCAGTGGTATCGGCCGCAACCTATCAGGTGGGCGTCGCCAAGATCGACATGACGCCTGAGGAACCGATCCGGCTGAGCGGATTTGGTTTTCGGCGCGAGGAATCCGTAGGGATCGAAAGCCGCATCCACGCGCGGGCTTTGGCGATTTCAGATGCTGGCGGCGCCCCCGCCCTTCTTCTCACGGTCGATTCGACCGGAATCTCCGACGCGCTCGTTCAGGAAGTCGCCGAGCGGCTCGAGCCCCAAGGGGTCACGCGGGAGCGACTGGTAGTCACCGCCACCCATACGCACACTGCGCCGATGCTCGACGGCGTCCTGGAAACCCTGTTCGGACAGCCGATCCCTCCCGACCATCAGGAAGCGATCACCCGCTACACGAAGACGTTGACCAACCGCCTGGTAGAGGTGTCGCGGGCAGCCCTTGCAGACCTTCGGCCGGCGGAGCTGTGGTGGGGGATCGGCCAATTGGAATTTGCCAAGAACCGGCGTAATTCGGAGACCGGTCCGGTCGACCACAACCTGCCGGTACTCGCCGTCAAAACGCCGACGGGCGAGCTTCGCGCCGTGCTAACAACGTATGCCTGTCATGCGGTCACGCTCTCCCACAACCGCATCGGTGGCGACTGGCCCGGAAAAGCGGCAGCAGGCATCGAACGTCAACATCCGAACGCCATCGCCTTGATTTCGATCGGTTGCGGCGCGGATCAAAACCCCTTGTCGGGAGTCGCCGGGGATCGTGTGGACGTCGCGATGGAGCAAGGCCTGCAGTTGGCCAGCGAAGTCGATCGGGTCCTGCAAAATGCCCTCCGCCCGGTGACCGGCAAACTGACCGGTCGCCTCCGTCGCTTTCCCTTACCGTTGGCACCGCTGCCTGATCGTGCTCACTGGGAACGGCTCGCCGAGCAAGAGGGCTACATCGGCTATCACGCGCAGGTCCAGCTGGGATCGCTCGATCGCGGAGAGCCGCTTCCCGAGGCGATCGATTACTCGGTCCAAACCTGGACCTTCGGCGACTCGCTGGCGATGGTGTTTCTCCCCGGAGAAGTCGTCGTCGATTACGCCCTTCACCTGCGTGAGGAACTCGATCGTTCGCGTCTCTGATCACCGCTTACGCCAACGACACGCCCTGCTACATCCCTTCCGAGCGGGTGCTCGCGGAAGG
>CAYNVI010000613.1:0-2942 GCA_964400585.1 uncultured Pirellulaceae bacterium
TGCCCCGCATGTTGTTGGCGGCGACGAACAGCTTGTCGCTGCACAGTTTGGTCGCCCCGTAGAGGTTGATCGGGGCACAGGCCTTGTCGGTCGAGAGGGCGACGACTTTCTTGACGCCGTTGCGCAAGGCCGCATCGACGACGCTCTCGGCCCCCAAGATGTTGGTCTTGATGCATTCAAACGGGTTGTATTCGGCCGTCGGGACCTGTTTCAAGGCGGCGGCGTGGACCACGTGGGTGATCCCTTCCATCGCCCGATTCAGCCGCTCGCCGTCGCGGACATCACCGATGAAGAAGCGGAGGTTGGGGAATTCCGAGCGAGGGAATTCCTGCTGCATTTCGTACTGTTTGAGCTCGTCGCGTGAGTAGACCACCACGCGGTCGATCGCTTGGGGGTCACGCAGCAATCGCGAAACCAGGGACTTGCCAAAGGAACCGGTTCCCCCGGTGACCAAAACAGACTGGATACTCATCACGCGGCTCCGCCAGGAATGGAATCAGCCGAGCGAGCAGGCGCCTCCTGTCCTGCCCGTGATTCGGCAGGCGGATCGTAATCGCTCGGCCACCGCGGGAACAAGACCATTTTGAAGCGGACGCGCTGTCTCCCGGTCCCCCCTCCCCCAATCGGTTCGCGATACAGCGGCAGGGTGTTGGAAAGCATTTGGGCGCGAACGGATTGGGGGAGGGGGGACGAGACGCCGACGCGCGGCGGCGCTGCATCAGGTCCCCCTCCTGCAAGCCCTCGGGGCCGACGCGCTGTCGAGGCTATTCGTCAAAATGGACGACGGCCGACATCTGTTCGAGCAACTGCGTGTTGGGGTCCTGCAGACGCACGCGGACGCGGAGGGCGCGGAGCGGGGCGGCGAACGGTTTGGACGTCTCCTGGCCCACGCTCCCGAGCGGGCCGACGTCGTCGAACCCTTTGGCCCCCCAGTCGAGCATCTCCGCCATCGCGGTCGTCGTTCCGCTTGTGCCCGGAGGACGCACGCCCAGCGTCTGACCTCCCAGCCACCACAGCGTCCCCGCGCCGCCGAAGGGCGTGTCGCCGGGCGACGCCGCCACGTGCGCGGGCGACCGTTGCAAGAACCCGTCGTGCTCGTAGCCGTCGGTGAAGGTGTCGTATGCCGGTTGCTGGATCAGAATGCTGCCATTGGGGCCACGGACCAAGCGACCCGATTTGTAGAGCCCGTCGGGGTAGTTCCCTGCCGCCGGTAATGTCGGATCAAAGCGGAAACTGCGGTAGCCGGAAAAATCGGTCTCCAACATTGGCAGACTGAGACTTCCCTGCAAAGAACCTCCCGCCAGCCGCGGATAAAAGAGGTCGACGAAATCCCCCTGCAGCGCCGGGATCGGAGCGGCGGTCCCGCCACTCACAAAAGCGGACAGCGAAGCCGAGTACCCCGGATCGTTCGGCCCGACCAGCACATCGTCGCTGTTGGACGCCCCCGCTTCGCTGGCGTCGTCGGCGGTCCCCGAGAGGTCGTCATCGCTTCCCGCCACGCCCCAGTTTCCATCGGCGCCGGGGGCCAGCAGTAACTGCGCCTGCGGATCAAAGATCTGCACATCGAAGCCGATCACATTGCTGGCCAGGACATCTTCGCCGAGGCGTTCGATGCCCCAACCATCGCCGAGCAGGTCGGTATGCGTCAGGTCCCAGCCGAGGACAAACTCCGGACGCAGGAAACCGTTCAAGGTGGCGGGCGTGGCCGCCGGCGAAGCGGCCAACAGCGGCGGGGCGCCGCCCATCGCCAACAGTGGCATCGAGGTGTACTGCACGGCGGGCGGCACCGAGAGACCGACTTGGCTTTTCGGCGCACGCACGTGCGCAAAACGGTTGTCCGGTTGCGTCAGATCGGCGAGCGAATTGGCCGAGACGGTGGCGGTCGGCGCTCCGATGGCGTTCGTGTTGCGACGCACCGACAAGTCGCAGTACTGATGGATGGGGCTCATCCCGATCAGCCAGGCTCGCGAATTCTGTTCGACCGATAGCCCGTGGGTCCCCGGCGTCTTGATCGCCGGCGACGCGGTGGTGCCGTCCGCCGGCCACAGATCGCTGCCCAAATAATTGAAATTAGGCTGGCCGGGGTCGAAGGCCGAAGGGGTCAGGCTCGGTAACGTGCCGTTGGCCAGATTCAAATCGGGGCGGATCAGCAACACGCGGCGATGCAACTGAATACGATCCGGGATCAGATCGCCGTCGTTGTCGACAAACTGCGGATTGCCCGACGCGTCGTAGACCAAAATCCGCTGGTCAGGATCGTTCTGGTCGGGTGCCGTCTGGTAGACGGGGCTGGCAAAGTAGATGACTTCGGCGTACTTCGACGTGATCACCACCGGATCGAGCGCCCCGCCGATGTTTCCCGGAAAGTTCGCCGGATCGTAGGCAACGCCTTGCGTTTGGGCGGTGTTCTGATCGAGCACGAACCGAGGCACTTTGCCCTGAAACACCTGGTTGCCCGGTGCCTTGGCGGTGAACGCCAAGTAGTCGTCAAAGTCGCCGAACTTGGAGTCCTGGAGGTTGGCTGGACCGAGAAGTACGCCCGAGGAATCGCTGAGCGGTCCTTCGAAATAGACGATGTAGCCGTCGCCCTGTTGGGTCCGCGTGACCGGATCGATCTGGACGGTGGCCGCGCCGAGTTCTTCCTTCATCCGGTGGGTGACGTCGCGGAGGCGCCCGCTGAGCCCGACTTCGACGCGGCTGTCACGGACCTTTTGCCCGATGAAGTTAAAGGCTTTCGCCAGCGCCGCCATCATCAACAGCGTCACCGCCATCGCCACCAACATCTCGACCAGCGTGAAGGCGGGACGTCGTCGGCGGGAAGATTGCCATGGGTGGAACACTGAAACTCTCCGAAGGATGGTCATGCGTGGGTTGGTCTTGCTCGCGTCTTGCCCCCTCACCCCAACCCTCTCCCCCACGGGGAGGAAAGCTGTGGCTTTCCT
>CAYNVI010000614.1:0-2942 GCA_964400585.1 uncultured Pirellulaceae bacterium
GGATTGGGGCGGGACATGGTTGTATGCGGCGGTCTGCCGTCGCAAAGCGATCATCGACTTTGGATCGACGCACTTCAGCCAATGCGTGCTCCGCGAGGTCTTGGCCAGCGGGGCCTTGGACGTTCAGCTGCAGACGTTGCGGCGGGTTTACGGAGAAAAAGCCGAGGCGATGGTGGGGGCCTGCCAACGCGATTTCGGTCCGCAGACGGGGGTCCGCTGGGAACGTCCCGCGGGCGGGCTGTCCGTGTGGCTGCGGTTCCCCGAGACGATCGTCACGGGTCCCGATTCCGCCCTCTGGCAGGCGGCGGTCCGGCGGGGCGTGCTCTATGTGCCTGGCGAATTGTGTTTCGCCGATCAAGGGGCGGCGGTCCAGCGAAACACGCTGCGGCTCAGTTTCGGAGTCCAGACCCCCGAAAAAATCGACGAAGGGGTGCGGCTGCTTGCCGAAGCCTTCGCAGACGTACAGGCGTCGGCCGGCGGATAAGCGGGCATCGGCTGGCGAGCAGCAGCCGGGCAGCGGTTCTGGATTCGCATTGCCACGCAACCCCGTTTGCCGCGATAACGAGGGTTTGACGAAGAGCCTTCCGGGCCGCTTGCGCCAGACCTCCTGCCCTGCCCTGTCCGTGACCCGCATCGACCGCTACATCATCGGCATCTACATCCGGACGTTGCTGATCTGCTTTTGCAGTCTCGGCGGCATCTTTGTGGTCTTTCATGCCTTCAGCAACCTCGAGGCGCTCTCGGCGCATGCCACGGCGCATGGGGGGATCGTGTGGGCGATGCTCGATTATTACTCGCCCTACCTGCTGCTGATTTTCGAATCGACCAACGCCATTTTGGCCCTCTTGGCGTTGCTGTTCACGATCGGGTGGCTGCGGCAAAGCGGCGAATTGACGGCACTGCTGGCGGCCGGGATCCGCCACGGCCGGATCTTGCGGCCGATGCTGATCGCCGCCGCCGTGGTGATCGCGGTCGGGCTGGTCAATCGGGAGTGGGCGCTCCCCAAGTTCCAGAGCCAGTTGGGCAGCAAGCCGAACGAGTCTTTGGGGGATGTGGTGCAGCCCATGCACCCCGAGTACGACCGCCGGGCGGGAATTCTGGTGGCGGGCGAGGGGTTGATCGGGAACCAGCGGAAGATCGTCGGCCCCGCCTTCCGGTTGTTCGCCCGCTACCCGGGCTTTGGTGATCAATTGCTCGCGACTTCGGCCCATTGGTTGCCCGCCGCGGAGGAACGTCCGGGCGGCTACCTGCTGCGGGGAGTCAAACGTCCGCTGGAACTGTCCAGCGTCCCCTCGGCCCGCCGTGAAGAGGAAACCGTGATCTATTCGCCGGCCGATCACGATTGGCTGGAAGCGGATCAATGCTTCGTGGTGACCGCGGCCGATTTTGATTTATTGCTGGCCCACGGTCCGGGGAAGAAGTACGTCGCGCTGTCCGATATCATTTCGCGGGTCCGCAATGCGGCGGTCCATACCAGCACCGACCTGCGGTTGCAGATGCACGGCCGTTTCCTGCGTCCGCTGGCCGATTACACGCTGGTCCTGCTGGGGCTTCCCTTGGCGGTTTCCCGCCGGGAGGGCAATCTGTTTGTGATGGTCGGCAAGGCGTTGATGGTCGTCGCGTTCTTTTTTGGGGCCCGCAGTCTGTTCCATGCGATCGGGGGCGCGGGATATGGACTGACCCCTTCCCTGGCCGCCTGGGGCCCGCTGCTGTTGCTCGGCCCGATCGGCTATGCCCGCTACTGGAGTGTGCAGGAAGTATGATTCCGACCGACGTGTCGGTGATCATCCCGGCGATCAACGAAGCGGAGCGGGTCGCGCGCGCGGTCGCCTCTTCTTGGGCTGCCGGAGCCGGGGAAGTCTTGGTGGTCGATGGTGGCAGCCGGGACGAGACCGTCTCGTCGGCGGAGGCGGCCGGGGCAAAGGTCCTGCAGAGCCCCGCGGGGCGGGCGAGGCAGCAGAATGCCGGGGCGCGGCAGAGTCGCGGTGAGGTGCTGCTCTTCTTGCACGCCGACAATTGGCTGGGGCCGGAATGCCTCGTGCAATTGGCGACGGCGTTGGACGCCCAGCCGCAGCGGTGGGGGGGCGCTTTCCGGCAGCAGATCGCTAGCCGCCGCCCGATCCTCCGCTTGATCGCGTGGGGCGATGGTCTCCGCGTGAGCTGCCGCGGGATCCCGTTTGGGGATCAGGCCATCTTTGTCCGCCGCCACGTGTTCGAGCAGGTCGGTGGGTTTCCGGAAGAGCCGCTGATGGAGGACCTGATCCTGGCCGTCCGGCTCCGGCGGTTGGCCTGGCCTCTGCTCTTGCCCGGGCCCGTCTACGTCGACCCGCGGCGCTGGCAACAGCGGGGGCCGGTTCGGCAAACCGTCCGCAACCTGCGTTTGCAGTGGCGGCATGCGCGGGGGGCGACGCCGCAGCAATTGGCGGCGGATTACCCCCGGCATGATCAGCCGCCGCGGTCGTAGCAAGCACCGCCGCCAGCGGCGGTGCTCAATCGGAGTAAAAGTTGTAGGCGGCGTTGTGCGTGTCGAAATCGGCTGCGGTCAGGCCGACGTTCAGCTTCACGTCGAGGTACGTGTACTCTTCGATCACCTCGAGCGGCGCGCCGCGATGCGAAGGCCAATCGTAGGCGACGTACCGCAGCGGGATGTTGTGTTCGTCGTCGATAAAGATCTGCGCCTTGTGGAATTCCAAATCGGGGCGTTGCGTCGGCTGGGTCAGCTCGATCACCGTGCAGACCCGATCCTTGATCTTGGCATTCTTGCGGAACGTGCATTGGATGTCGGGATACTGACGCGCCGTTTCGCCTCGCTCGATCAGTTTGACGATCAGGTTTTCGATCCCGATGTCGGTCAGCGGGTAGCGTTGCCCGCGCATCGCCAGACCGCTGGTCGGCTGCAGCGAAACGGTGGGCAGGAAGCGTCCTTTGAAACCCCCTTCGTG
>CAYNVI010000615.1:0-2927 GCA_964400585.1 uncultured Pirellulaceae bacterium
GCCGACCGCCAGCCCGAGTTCACCCAGCTCGACATGGAGATGTCGTTCGTCGAGCAGGACGATGTGATCGCCATGATCGATGGCCTGGTCGAGCGGATGGCCAAGGAGCTGAAAGGGGAGCAAGTCTCGTTGCCGCTGCCGCGGCTGACCTGGGACGACGCGATGCGGCGGTTCGGCACCGACGCCCCTGATCTCCGCTTCGGCATGGAGATCGTCGATGTCACCTCGGTGGCCGAGCGGGTCGAATTCCGCGTCTTCCGCGGTGCCGCCGATGCCGGGGGAGCCGTCCGCGGGCTGAACGTGCAAGGACGGGCAAAAGAGTTTTCGCGGAAGCGGATCGATGAACTGACCGATTACGTCAAGCAAGATTTTGGGGCGAAGGGGCTGGCCTGGTTCCGGGTCGAAGACGATGGTTCGCTCTGGTCGCCGATCTCGAAAAATTTTGAACCGGAGCAGCTGGCCGAGATCGGCAGCCTGATGCAGGCCCAACCGGGCGACTTGCTGATGTTCCTGGCCGATAGCTGGGAAGTCACCTGCAAGGGCTTGGCGGGGCTCCGCAAGCGGCTGGGGCAGGAATTGAAACTGTACGACCCGGCGGCGATGAGTTATTCCTGGGTCACCGACTTTCCGATGTTCGAATATGACGACGAATCGCAGCGATGGGTCGCCATGCATCATCCCTTCACCGCCCCCCTGGCCGCCGACCTGGCGCAATTGAAAGAGCAGCCACAAGCGTGCCGCGCGCAGGCTTACGACCTGGTGATCAACGGCAGCGAAGCGGGCGGCGGAACGATCCGGATCCACGATGCGGCGACGCAGCAGGTGGTCTTTGACCTGCTGGGGATGGACGAGGCAACCGCCCGCGAACGCTTTGGGTTCCTCCTCGACGCCCTCCAGTTCGGCGCCCCGCCCCACGGCGGCATCGCCCTCGGGATCGACCGCTGGGTGATGCTCTTCGCGGGACTCGAGAACATCCGCGAAGTCATCGCGTTCCCGAAAACGCAGAAGGCGACCGACTTGATGACCGAAGCGCCCGGGCGGGTCGACGACAAACAGCTGAAGGAGCTGCAGTTGCGCACCGTCCCGATCAAGAGCTAGCTGGGCAGCGTCCCTGGTCACGAGCCGCCGACGACGCTCCGCAGTTGCGCGTTCATCTCGGCCGTGGCGGCGGCGACCGCTTCTTGCCAGCGGGGCGCGCCGAATCGCTGCTGGAAGGGGGGCCGCTGATGAGCAAAGATCAGGTGCCGGGAGCTGTTGACGATCGCCCCCAAGCCGTGCTCGTCAAAGCCCGCGGCGACATCCTCGGCGCCGCCGCCTTGGGCTCCGAAGCCGGGGATCAAGATCCAGGCGTTGGGCATCCGGCGGCGGAGATCGGCGAGTTGGTCGGGGTAGGTCGCGCCCACGACCGCTCCGATCGGCCCGTAGCCGCTGGTGCCGCACCGCGAAGCGTTTTGCTGCTTGATCAATCCGGCGACCGCTTGGTAGACCGACCCCTCGTCAGCGGAGCCTGCGTGGCTGAGGCGATCCTGCAGGAAACCACCGCCCGGGTTGGAGGTTTTGACCAGCACGAAGATGCCGGCCTGCCGTTCGTCACAGCATTGGATGAACGGGTCGAGGCTGTCGGCGCCCAGGTAGGGGCTGACGGTCAGGCTGTCGCTCCCCCAGATACTTAGCCCGCCCCGGCCCAGGTAGGCGTCGGCGTACGCTTCGGCGGTGCTGCCGATGTCGTTGCGTTTGCCGTCGAGCACGACCAGCAGGTCGGCTTGGAGGGCGTGTTGGATGACGTGATGCAAGGCTTCCATCCCTGCCGGGCCGAGCTGTTCAAAGAAGGCGGCCTGCGGTTTGACGATCGGCACCTGCCCGGCGACCGCATCGATCACCCCGCAGCAAAACGTCCGGTAGCGACTGGCCCATTCGCGCGGCGAGGCCGAGGCAGCGGGTTGCAGGCCGGCGGGGAGCTGTTGGCGGCGGGGATCGAGCCCGACGCAGACGGCCGAACCGGTCGCGCGGACCTGGGCGGCGAGACGATCGGGAAAGGCGTTGGAAAATTGCATCGGCAAGCGAGCCACCACGAGGAGGAAACGGTTGAGGCGAACCGTTTTGCCTCAAGCCGCGGTTGGCGACAAGGGGCGGCGCTGCCCGCTCCCGCGCCCCGCTGACCGCCGACGATGTTGTGATCGGGTCCCGGGCGAGCGATAATGAACAAGTCCATTCCTTTCCCTGCTCGCGGAGGTCGCGCCCCGGATGCATGCGTCGAATCACCCTGCCCCGCCCTCCGCTGCCCTGCCGCCTTGGCCCCTTGCCGTCGGGGCGGCACTCACCTGCCTAGTCTTGACGCTCCCCTTGGCCGCCCAGGAAAAACGAGCCCAACGTCCCCAGTTTGACGCCGACGCGTTCGGCGACGTCTTTTATGGGGATCTCGCCGCGGTCGTGCGGGCCGATCGGCCGAGCGCCCCCGAGCTGCAGAATCTGGCGGCGGCCAAGGCGGCGGCACAGGCTCAAGCCGCAGCGGCGGAAATGCCGTCGCGCGAATCGGGTGGCGGCGGCGGGGGCTGGGCGAAACGGATCGCTGCAGTGTCGCTGGAGGACGAAATCAAGCGGCTGAAATTGCAGTACGACCGCGTTGTCACCACCCCCGGGGCCTTCCGCAGTGGGGGGTACCAGGATGCCCGCCGACAACTCTCCACGCTGGCGATGCTGTTTGCGGTCGTCTCGCAGTACGACGGAGAGATCCGCTGGAAAGAGGAAGCGGCCGTGGCCCGCGACCTGCTCGCCCGGACCGCTTTCAACAGCAAGGCAGGATCGATGCAGGTCTACAACGAGGCCAAGCTGCGGAAGGCCGACCTGCAAGCCTTGCTCTCGGGGGCCAGCCTGAATGGTCGGGATGCGGAGGCCGCCCCCAATAAGTGACTGGATTGTATATGTGC
>CAYNVI010000616.1:0-2922 GCA_964400585.1 uncultured Pirellulaceae bacterium
ACTCGGGGAACTTTTCGCGATCGGGAACCGAAGAGATGATCCGTTCCAGTTGCAGCCACTGCGCCGGAAACCTGTCGCAAAATCGTTTCATCCGGCGGTCGTCCAGCATCCGCTCGACCTCGGCCGCCAATACCTCGGGATCGTTCAGTTGTTGTTCCTCGGCAAGCTGCAGCAGGCGCGGATCGGGGAGGCTGCCCCACAAGAAGAAAGAGAGCCGCGAGGCGAGATCGAAGGCGGCATCCGGCGGCTCGGCAGCGTCCCGCGAACCGGCATCGTACAGGTACAGAAAGCGGGGCGAGGCGAGGGTCGCGGCGGCGGCCGTTTTCATCGCGTCGGGGAACGACGCCCCGCTTTCCAAACGCTGCATCACCACGGCGGTGTACCGCTCGAGCGTTGCCTTCGAAACCGGACGCCGGAAGGCATGGGTCAGGAAGGGTTCCAGGCGGTCGCGTACCAACGTCGCCTCTGGTTTCGCGGGAGGGGAAGCGAAGAAGGTTTTCCAAATGCCGCAGGTCGCCGGGGTGAAGTCGGGACTTTCCACGATCGAACGTCCCAGTTTAAGGAACGATTCCATCAAGAGAGGCGAAAGCGAAAGGTGATCGCCGCGATTGTCAAAACCATGTTCGGCGCGCAGATCTTGAGGGAACGGCGCCACCCCTGCCAGCCGACGGTCGATCAGTTGCGATTTCCCCAACGGTCGGCTCCCCGCCCGCAGGGTGTCGGGCATCTTTCCCGTGGCCGGCTGGAAGTAACGGTTGTGATCCCGCAGCATTCGTTCCGGGAGCGCAAAGACGTCCACCTGCAACTCGAACAGATCGTGAACCGCATTGTTGTATTGGAACCGATTCATCCGGCGGATCGGAGTCCGCGGCCACGCCCGCGTTGTCGCGGAGGCCTGACGGAGGTCTTGCCGCAGATGGGCGAGGAGCCGCCGGTGGGTCGGCTGCGATAGGGGCGTTTGATCCTCCGGCGGCATCGCTTGGAACTCGACCGCCTCGATGATTCGTTCCAGCAGGTCGGCTCGCTGTCGGAGGTCCGCGGCCTGCTCGATGCCACGCAGATCAACGTCGCCGCGAATATTGGCGGCGTCCCCGCCGTGACACTGCAGGCAAGACTCCTCAAAGACTGCCAAGACATCCTTTTGAAAAGCATCTTCGGCGTCGGCCGCGAGGGCTCCTGCGGTCAGGAAGCAGAGCAGCAGGGACGTCGCCAGCGATCGTCGAACGCGGTGAGGTTCCCGACCCTTGGCGCGGCCCAACGGTCCGCGGCCAAACATTGCGGACGCGGACCTCCGCGTGGCCCGCTTGCGAGACGCGAAACAAGCTCGGTTCATCGTCCGTCCCCTGTGTATTCGACGTTGGCACCTTGCGGCGCTTGCGGCCATGGGGTCTGCCCGGGAGGCCACGATTGCGGCTGTTGCTGACGCACCTCGCGGACGCGTCTTTTGACCCAATCCGGGACGTTTTCGTTTTCGGCCTGGCCGTAGACAAACGGGAGCGGCGGATCCATCAAACGCGGCGGATCGCCGAGGGTCTCGGCGAGTGAGGGGCGCTGGCTGCCAAGTTCGGCCAAGCGGGCCCGCAGGCGGGCAACCACTTGGGGATGCTGGGCGGCGATGTCGCGCGACTCGCTCGGATCGTCGAGGATGTGGTACAAGCGATCCCCCATCAGCTTGTAGGGGTCGCTACGGATGGTGGGTAAGCGGACGCTGCCGTCGACTTCGAAGATAATCTCCCGGCGCGGACTCGGCTTGCCCGTCAGCAACGCGGGGCTGATGTCGAGGCCATCGAGGGGCTGCGTCTTTTCGAGCGATGCGCCGGCCAAGGCGGCGAAGGTGGGCAACAGGTCGACGACATGCATCATCGCGTCATTGCTGCTACCCGCCGGGAGCTTGCCGGGCCAGCGGCACAGGCAGGGGACGCGGACGCCTCCTTCAAAGGTCGTGTTCTTGGTCCCCCGAAAGGGACGATTGACCGCTTCGGTCAGACCGCCGTTGTCGTTGGCGAAGACCAGCAGCGTGTTTTCGGCAAAGCCCTCTTGGTCGAGGGCACCGACGATTCTTCCGACCGCGTCGTCCAGGCATTTCAAGGCGGCTTGGCGCTGGTCGAAGCGGTCGCGATACCGCGGGATCTCCTCCAGGGGACCATGGATCGCATTGAAGGGCACGTACAAAAAGAAGGGCCTGTCGCTGGACTGCTCGGCGATCAACCGAACCGCTTCGTTGGCAAACAGATCGGTCGAGTAACCCTGTTCGTTCAGCGGTTGTTGATTGCGGTGCCAATCGTAGACCGCAAATCGCGCCGGGGCGTTGTGCGGGATCGTGTAGTGGTTGTAGTCGATCCCCCAACCGTAATGCCCGTACTGGTGGTCGAATCCCTGGCCCATCGGCAAATGTTCCGGCAGCCATTCCCCGAGATGCCATTTGCCGACCAAGGCGGTGAAATAACCGGCGTCGCCAAGGACTTCGGCGACGGTTTCTTCCTGCGTGTCGAGGCCATGCAGCATCCGCGTCGGTTGGCCTTGTTCATTATGGGCCAATTCCAATTGCAACTTGGCCAAATAGCTCGGCTTGCCGAAGTCTTCCGAACGCCAATCCATCCAATTGCGGAACGCATAGCGTGCGGTCATCAAGGCGCTTCGCGTCGGGGCGCACACCGAATGGACGTAGAACTGGGTGAGCTCGACGCTTTCTTCGGCCAAGCGATCGAGATGCGGGGTCAATTCCGGATTGCCGCCATGGAAGCCGGGATCGGCCCAACCCATGTCGTCCGAAAGAAGCAGCACGATATTCGGTCGGGATGCTGCGGTTTCGGGCGCTTTTCCCGGGGAGGCAGCCGGCAGCATCAGCAGGACCAAGATTCCCGGGAAGGACCGCAATAGGCGTCGCAGGGGCATCGCTTGTCTCGTGGGGGTTAGAGCCTA
>CAYNVI010000617.1:0-2914 GCA_964400585.1 uncultured Pirellulaceae bacterium
TATTGGATGCTCCGCGATGGATTCGAGTAACGCCGCTTCCAGTGCTGCGATGCAGCGATTCCCGGCGAGTCGACTCGCCGGGAATCGCTGTAGCGGGGGAGATGGTTCTCTGGCCAGGGCATGGGAGCTGCATCCTTCCCAAAAACGGTATGTACCGTTTTTGACTTCGGGAAAGTGCCGCACTGCCGCACGCCGGCAGGTAACCAAAGAAGCGGTTTCGGCTATAAGGAAAACCGTGGTTTCGGTCGAGTACGCCCGACAGGATTCGAACCTGTAACCTTCGGCTCCGGAGGCCGACGCGCTATCCAATTGTGCCACGGGCGCGGGTGGATCGGATGCGATTGTGACACGTCCGCCAGGCGGGTCAATGCCGGCCACCAAAATTTCGCGGGCTCGGCTTGCTCTCGCCTCCTCAGTGCAACTCGCTTCCCTAATCCCCGCTGAGGCGATCAAGCCTTGCCCGGCAGGCGAGCGCCCGCCGCTCGCAAACCGCTCTTGACGGCATGTCGCTTCCCAGGCGACAGAGAAGCTGGTGGTTTTCCGTTTCCTGCACCCTGCGATTCGTTAAGGGAGAAAACGATGCATCGTTATGCTCTGGTTGTCCCACGGCTCCCTTGGCCGTCCCCGCTGTGGCTCCTCGGTCTCGTCGTGGCCGCGAGCCTGACTGCGGCAAGTCGGCCGGCTCGTCTCCAGGCCGAACCCCCGGAGATCGGGGGGAGCAACGCGGTCACCAAAGCCCTCGCTCCCCTGAATCCGAAGCACTGGAGCGTCCCGGAGATGAAAATGCCGTCGATGTCGTTGCCGAAGCTCGCTCTGCCGGGCCTCGGTTCGGAAAAACGGGTGATCCGCCGTAAATCCGACTCGATGTTCAGCGGCGTCTCGCGATCCTTCTCCCGCGGCTGGCAGAGCACCAAGAAGATCTTCCAACCTCCCCAAGTGTGGTCGGGCAGCACGTCGGGAAAGACGGCGAAGGGCGACGACGGGTTCTGGGCCAATTGGTTCCCCGTGGATCGCGAACCGCAGAAGATCGAAACGGTCAACGATTTTTTGCGGCAACCCCAGCCCTACTGAGTGGCCCCGGGCAGGATCCCGGCGCGAGGGGGCGAGGTGCCGCGGCATGGACCGCCAGAAACCTCGCTGGCAGACTCGCCACGCTGGCGGATGGCGATCATGCTAGGGAACATCTTCCCAGCGCATTTTTTCGCAGGCATCCCGAGGCGAACATGGCGATTCCTCCCTGGACGATTCATTACCTGAAACGGAGCTTGGACGGCGTCAGCGAGCAGCTACGACGTCCGGAAACCTTCCAGCAACTCCGGCAGTCGGCTGCGGAACTGTTGGGAGACTTCCCCGACACCGCGGCACGACGTCTCGACCGCGTCCTCGGCCAAGCCCGTTCGACGCTTTCCCAGGCGCAACAATGGGCTCGGCATCGCGCGGCGGTACAAACGCCGGCGATCAACGCCTCGGGGGTGCTCCTCCACCCGGCCCTCGACGGGCAACCCTTATCCGACGCCGCCTTGGCCGCGGCATTGCAATACGCCGGTTCCTTTTCCACGCACCACGGTGAGGCCGCCGAACGCGGCCAGCGGCAGCTGCGTCTGGGGGTCTCGGCAGCGGGATGTCCGTTGAATTCGGGGGCGGGCGACGTGGCGGTGAGCGGGAACGTCGAAGCGGCATTGGTGGCGATTGCGGCTTGGGCGCGTGACAGCGGGCGCACCATTCTCGTCCCCCGCTGTGCGGCAATCGGGCTGGCCCACGGCGGGGCGTTACCCGAGGTACTCGAAGGGGGAGGCGCCTGCGTCCGCGAAGTCGGCCCGAGCGACCGGATGCGCCGCGAGGACTGGCGACGCGTCAAGTTGGACGACCGCACCATCCTCGTCCTGGCCGGGCTTGCCGATCCGGCCGAATTGCCTTCCGAGGCGGCCGACGCGACGGTCGTTCGTTTCTTCCCGATCGCCACGCTCGGGCCCTCGCCGGAAACGCTCGTTCCCGCCGTGCCCACCGCGGCCGGCGCCTTGGCTAACGAAGTGACCGACCTGGTAGTGATGCCGGGGGATGGTCTGGTGGGGGGCCCGCGGAGCGGCTTGCTGCTCGGTTGTTCGCAGACGATCCGAGAGCTCACCGAGACCGCGGTCTGGCCGGCGCTGGAAGCTTCGCCCCTGACACGGCTGATCCTGGCCGCGAGCTTGACTGCCGAAGAAGCGGCCAAAGCGCCGATCGCCGAATTATTGAGTACCTCGATCGAGAACCTGCAACATCGCGCCGAGCGGTTGCGGCAACAGATCGTGGGGGTTGAGGCGGAGCGCGAGGCTGCGGGGCTGCACGGCGAAATCGGCGACCAACCGGCCGCCGTCGCGCACTCCCATCCCTCGCGGCTGCCATCGCGCCAGCTGCGTCTTCGCCGCGACGGAGAAACCGCGTCCGCCTGGTCGGCGGCACTCGCTCAGCAGTTCCCGGCGATCCTCGCCGAACCGCAGGACGACACCCTGGTGATCGACCTCCGCTGGGTCCGTCCCCAAGACGACGCCGCCTTGGTAGATGCTTTGGGTGGCGAGGACGCCGCCCCGGCAACGGGGACGAGCGGTTCCGGCGAGGAGGCTTGAAGCGGACGACGCGGCGCGGCGGAAGCGCTGTCGAAGCGCTGTCGAAGCGCTGTCGAAGCGCTGTGGAAGCAAGCGGAGCAAAGCCGTTGGCACCGGCGGCGGCCTGCCCCTAGCTGCCCGCCCCTCGATACGACATAATCCTCGATTCGACGTGGCGGCCTCAGTCCGCCCTCGGTATAGGCCTGATGGGAGCGTCTCGGACAAGCGAGACCCTCCCGCCACCTGGCAAGCCCAATAGCGGGGTCAGCTGGGGGCCTTTCTACCGGCAGGGGATGGGCCGCCTTTCCAGACTGCGGCACCCCCTGGAC
>CAYNVI010000618.1:0-2896 GCA_964400585.1 uncultured Pirellulaceae bacterium
GGTCCACCCCGACGATGCCTACGCCCAACGACTCTCCCCCCCCGACCTGGGTAAAACCGAAGCGTGGTACATCGTCGAAGCGGACCCCGGCAGCCTGATCTATGCGGGGCTGGCGGAAGGGGTCGGACGCCGTGAGCTGGCGGCCGCCGTCCGCGCTGGGGAAACCGCGCGGGTCCTGCATGCCTTCGAACCGCACGCCGGCGACTGCGTCTTCATCCCCGCCGGCACGGTCCACGCTTTGGGAAGCGGGCTGCTGGTCGCCGAGATCCAACAGGCCAGCAATACCACCTTCCGGCTGTTCGACTGGGATCGGGTGGGCGCGGATGGCCAGCCCCGCCCGCTCCACATCGAGGCGGCTTTGGAGGTGACCGACTACCAGCGGGGACCGGTCACCCCCCAAACGCCTACACCGCAGTCGGGCGGCTGGCAACAGCTGGTGGCCTGCGACCAGTTCGTGCTCCAGCGTTATCAGCGCGAAGAAGCGACGGCCTTGGCCGATGATCAGCGGTTCAAAATCGTGACGGTGCCGCAAGGCGCGGCGGACCTGTGTTGGCAGGGCGAAATCTATCCGCTCCTCCGCGGTCAATCGGCCCTGATTCCGGCCGCCTTGGAGGGCATCACGCTGCGACCGCGCGACGCCGCGACCACGCTGCTGCAGATGTTCCTGCCGTGAGCGATGCGGGAGCCGTCACCCGCCCCCCCTCCGCTGCGACCGTTCTCCCCGGCGGGCCTCCCCTGGCCCCTGCGACCGTCGGCCGCTTCGCGCCCCGACCACCGTCGCGACGTATTCCTTTCCAGCGCCTCGTCTCTGCCGGCCGATGCAACTCTTGGACGGCAGCCCGCTGTGGACCACGGCCGACGTGCCTTGCCGTCTCCCCCCGTTTCTTGGTACCAGAGACCGAGTCCCCTCCGTTATCGTCCCTGAGACCGTCGAGGCATCCCGGCCATGCGCATCGTTTTCCTCTGTTCCTGCGTTGCCGCGGTCTCGCTTGCCGGTTGTCGCAGCCGCCCTGTGCTGGCGCCTCCCGGACCGCTCGATCAGCAGCAGTCCCGGGCGGTCGTCCACGATCCCTTCCCGCAGCCCGACATCGGGGTGGACGAAGCGGCGGCGCGCCCCCGCGATTACCAACACCCGCTTCCGCAACCTCGCCGCGACCGGATGTTTTGGGAAGGCTGGTTCAGCCGCTAGGCCGGTTGCCAGACGGCTGGTTGTGTTAGAGTAGACAACGCCGCGCCTCCGCGCGGACGCTCCGCTCCTGCTCGCCCCCCACCGACCGCCGGTTGGCCCCCTTCATGTCTTCACGCCCTCCTTCCTCAGCGCGTCGCGCTGGCACCCCCGCGGGCTCCTCGTCGACCGGCCGGCAACGCTTGCAGCGTGTCCTCGCCGCAGCCGGATATGGCAGCCGCCGCTCCTGCGAAGCCTTGATCACCGAGGCCCGCGTCGAGGTGGACGGCGAGATCGTGGTCGAATTGGGGACCCAGGTCGATCCCGATCAAAGCAAGATCTTCGTCGACGGGATCCGCCTCCGCCGTCAGCCGCTCGCCTATTTTCTGTTGAACAAGCCGGTCGGCGTGGTCACCACGAACCACGATCCGCAAGGACGACCGCGAGTGGTCGATCTGATTCCGGCCGAATCGCGGGTCTACCCCGTCGGCCGGCTCGATCGCAGCAGCGAGGGACTGATCCTGCTGACCAACGATGGCGAGCTCGCCCAGCAGCTAACCCATCCCCGCTACGGTGTCCGCAAGGTCTACCAGGTGACGGTCGCTGGGCAGGTGACCCGGGAAACCATGAAGAACATGCAGGAGGGGATCTTCATCGCCGAAGGGCGGGTTCGGGTCGAAGGGGCACGCATCCGCAAAGCCCGCTCCCGCGCCACCGACCTGGAGATCACGCTTCGCGAAGGCAAGAATCGCGAAATCCGGCGAATCCTGGCGCGGTTCGGTCACAAAGTCCAACGGCTCCGGAGGATCGCGATCGGCCCGCTCCGACTGGGCGAGATGCCGGTCGGCGCCCACCGGCCGCTGACCGCGGCCGAACTGGAAAAACTTCGCAACGAAATGCACGCCGCCCGCAAACGGGCCCGCGGCGACACAGCGCCCGGGGAGCCGGCAGAGAGTTCCTCGCGGCGGCCCCGGGGCCAACAAGGGGCTGGCGGCAAAGCAGGCAGGAAAGGGGCCGCGAAGGCATCGCGAAAGCCTCGCAGTGGCGGCGCAAGACCGGGCCAGCTCGCTTCCGGCCCACGAACGCCGCAAACCCGCGGCGGCCAGGCAGGCAAACCGTCCAGCGAATTCGACCTGGATGCCCCCCGCGCGAACTCGGGAGCCGTGATCGGTGGCGAACCGAGCACGCCTCCGGCCTCGCCCCCCCGTCAGGGCTCCCCAGCAGGCAACCGCGGGGCAGCCAAAGGGAAGGGTAAGTCCCGGCGGGGAGGACGCTCCAGCAGCGAAACGAGCAGCCGCAAGGCATCCGGCGGCGGCCGCAAACCGACCGGGAAAGGGAACCCACGAGGAAAGCGACGCTAAACCATGAATACAACGCAGGCCGCGCACTACGCCGACCAGATGGCGCAGGTCGAGACCCCGATCGTCGCCAATCAGTTGATCGCGACCGATACCTACCGGCTGCGGGTCGATGCCCCGACCATCGCCCGCGGCGTCGTCCCGGGTCAATTCGTGATGATCCGCATCAGCGGGATGGATGATCCGCTGATCGGTCGCGCGTTGGCGGTCTACGACGTCGGGGTCGATGCCGCCGGAAACCCGCAGACGATCGACCTGGTCTACCTCCGCCACGGCAAATTCACGCAGCGGCTCGCCGTCAGCCCTCCCGGCACCGCCGTCACCCTCTGGGGGCCGCTCGGCAATGGCTTTCCCACCACCCGCTGTGAGACGC
>CAYNVI010000619.1:0-2890 GCA_964400585.1 uncultured Pirellulaceae bacterium
GACCGAGGCGCTGGAGCATGCTGACGAAGACGTTGCACAGGGGGGTGTTGTGCTCGGCGTCGAACGCCAGATGCTGCCCGTGGCGAAAACCTCCTCCGGCCAGCATGATGGGAAGGTTATCGTTGGTGTGGCGGTTGGCATCGCCCATATGCGATCCATAGAGCACCATCGTACGGTCCAGCAGGCTTTCGCCCTCTTCTTCGGTTTTGCCAAGCGAAGCGAGGAATTCGCTGAACTCGCGCAGCCGCGCTTCCTCGATCCGCCGCAGCATGGCGAGCGATTCGGGGCGGTTGCCGTGATGCGTCAAGCTATGGTGGCCTTCGTCGACACCTTCGATGTTGACCCGCGCGTACGAGTGAACCTTGAGCGTAATCACGCGCGTGCTGTCGGTCTGCAGTGCCAGCCTGGCCATCTCGTACATCAGCCGCGCCTGGCCGAGGATTTCTGCGTTGTCCTTGATATCCTGCGGGATCGGCGCATCGACGGCGGGCTTCGGTTTTTTTTCCCACTCCTGGGCCGCTACCAACCGCTTCTCCAGTTCGCGGACGCTGCTGAAGTACTCGTCGAGTTTGCGTTGGTCAGGCCTTCCGAGACGCCGCTGCAATGAGCGGGCGCGGTCGGCGACCGCGTCCAGGATGCTGCCGCCGTCACGCAAATTCGCGACCTTCGCTTCGACATCTTGTTCGCTACCGGCGAGGAAAAGTTTCTTGTAGATCTCCGAAGGCTTTGTCTCCGCTGGAATGCTGACGCCGGAAGCGGTCCAGGAGAGCCCATCCTTGTGGCCGCCGGGACCGGCATGCAGTGCCAGCGACGGGCAACGGGTCCGCACCCCGATCCGCTCCGCAGCGTACTGGTCCACAGAAATCGTGTTCCGGAACCCACTGGCGCCCGGATGCGGCGCCGCAGTCAGGTAGCACGATTCGGCGTGGTGCCCGCCGTCCACTTCGGGATGGGAAAGGCCGGAAAAAACGGAGAAGTTCTGGCGATGGTCCTGCAGGATTTCCAGGTACGGAGGCAAGGCGAAATCCTTGCCCGCCGAATCCGGAAAGAAGTGTTGCGGCAGCAGGCCCATACTGGCGTTGATCGCCACCATCCGACGGGGAACATCATCGCCCGACGCGGTTTTCGGCCCCGCGGCAAGCGCAGCCGTCCCGCGCGAACCAAGAAAGGGAAGCGCCAGGGATACACCCGAGGCGCGCAGCAGGTTACGTCGCTCGATGGACGGGACAGGCACGATGGATCTCCGCTTGAACATGATTTCTACGATTCCTCGGGTTACTTGCGGCGAAACAATTCGCTTTGAACCACTTCGTGGACGAGTGTCCGCGGGCCGTACTGCGAACCCTCCGCGCGATCCACGATTCGCCTCACCTCGGCTTTATCGGCAAACGAAACCCCCGCTCCGGTGCTGAACACAACCAGTCTTTCCACCAGGTTTCGCGCGACCTGCCGTTGCTCGTCGAGCAGCCGTTGCTTGAAGCCACGGATGTCTGCAAATTTGCGGCCATCGGCCATTTCGCCCGAGGCGTCCACCGGCAGGTTCAACTTGTATCGCACCGGTTGGCTATCGACGATGACGTCCGGCTGTTCCCCCTGATCGAGCGAGCGATAGCGATCCCGCCACCCGCCAATCACATCAAAGTTTTCCAGCGCGAATCCGGGTGGGTCAATCGAGGCATGACAGCTGGCACAACTGGCATCCGAACGATGCTTCGCGAGCAATTCCCGCACCGTGATTGCCCCGCGGGTGTCCGGATCAATTTCCGCCACGTTCGGCGGGGGCGGAGGAGCCGGTGTGCCGAGCAACCGGTCGAGCACCCAGGCGCCGCGTTTCACCGGCGAGGTGTTCGTTCCATCGGCGGTCACCTTCAGAACGCTCGCCTGGGTTAGCAGTCCGCCGCGCACGCCACTTGGCGACAGGGAGACCTTGCGCAGCCGCACGCCTTCGACGCCGTCGATGTCATAGAGGTCCGCCAGCGTGTTATTCACGAACGCAAAGTCGGATTCGATCAAGTTGCGCACGGGAAGATCGGCCTCGAGGATTTCGCGGAGGAAGGCATGCGTCTCCTGTACCATCGACTCCAGCAGGAATTGGTCGAACTCGGGATATAGTTTTTCGTCGGGCTGGGTGACGCGAATCTCGCGCAAGTCGAGCCACTGACTGGCGAAGTTCTCCAAGAACCTTTGTGAACGCGAATCCTGCAGCAGTCGTTCGACCTGGTCGGCCAGCACGTCGTCTTCCTGCAGACGCCCCGCGGCGGCCAGGCTTCGCAGCTGCTGATCCGGCATGCTGCGCCACAGGAAGTACGACAGCCGCGAAGCCAGCGCATGGTCATCCAGTCGACCCGGTTGTTCCTCGTAGAAGTAAAGAAAGTCGGGAGAACAGAGGACAGCCTTGTAGCCGGTCAGCAGCGCCTCGTGAAACGGTTTGTTATCGTCCAGCTGCTGCCGCACAAGTGGCAGGTAGGTGTCGACTTCTTCCGCCACAACAGGTCGGCGAAACGCTCGCTCGATGAACCGTTGTAGCAAGTGACGGGCATCCCCAACCGGATCATCCGAGACAACCATGTAGCGGTTCCGCCGGTTGGGAAATTCCAGCTTCGGCTGATTCTTCGGATGCTTGGGCTCACCCAACTCCGCCGGCGGATGCAAGCCCGAATCCTCGGTCCATTGCTCCACGGGAAGGTCTCCGAAGAGGATTTCGTAGCTGGGGCGCGGCCACGCGGTGTCTGCGGGCCCTTCGATCTCGATCCAGTCGAGCGCCACGGCCGGCCCCGTGTAGGCGCCCTTGTTCCACTTCGGATTCCAATCGTCCAGCGTGGGAACGTAGAGGAAAAGCTGTTCGCTAGCCTCCAGGTGTGCCGTTACCTGCTGGACTTGCGGTTGCGCC
>CAYNVI010000620.1:0-2889 GCA_964400585.1 uncultured Pirellulaceae bacterium
CCGTCGTCTGCAACGCCTCGATTCGCTGGAACTGCGGTACGTGCCGATCGGCGACCAAGCGACCGCTCAGTTGGCACAACTGCCGCTTCGCCAATCGCTCAGCCTGATCGGCACTAAGATTTCTCCCGCCGGCGTCGACTCCATTCGGGAAGCCTTGCCCGGCCTCAAGATCGACTTCAAACGAGGAGGCTTTCTGGGCGTGGAATGCGAATCGTTCGCGGTTCGCTGCGAAATCAGTCGGCTGATCCCGGGGGGCGCCGCCGACCGCGCGGGGCTGCGGGCCCGCGATGTGATCACCAAAGTCGACGACACCGAGATCGAACGCTTTGCGGATCTGCAGAAAGCGATCGGAATGCATGCTCCGGATGACCCGGTGACGATCACCTACGAACGACTCGGCCAGATCAAGTCGACCGAATTGACGCTAGGACGGCTGCCCAGTGCCCCGCAGTAGCGATTCGTCCCGCGCTACGGGGCAGGTCTCCGGGCAAGCGGCTGTCCGGCGAGCCGCTCATTCGGCGGCCAGCGACCCAGGCGTCGAGGAAGCGTCCGCCGTCAGCGGGATCCTGCCTGAGCAGCCCGATCCTTTTGCCCCGGATGCCGCGTGGCGAGCGGCCGGTTGGCGCAGCCGGTTGCGTCGCAGCCTGCTCCGCTGGTTCCAGCGTCATGGGCGATCGCTCCCTTGGCGGGAGACGAGCGATCCCTACCTGGTTTGGATCAGCGAGATCATGCTGCAGCAGACACAGGTGGCCACCGTCATCCCCTACTTCGAGCGTTTCCGCGAACGCTTCCCCACCCCGGCGGCGTTGGCCGCAGCTGACGAGGAAGAAGTCCTGCGGATGTGGGAAGGGCTCGGCTATTACCGCCGAGCGCGTCAGTTGCACGCTGCCGCCCAGCAAATCGTCTCGGCGCACCAAGGGGCCTTTCCCGTCGATTTCGATGCCGTGCTGGCGCTGCCGGGGATCGGCCGCTACACCGCGGGGGCGATCCTCTCGATCAGCCAAGGCCAGCGGCAGCCGATCGTCGAGGCGAATACCCAGCGGTTGTACAGCCGCTTGTTAGCCCTGCGTTTGCCTCCCGCCCAGAAGGAGGCGAACCGTCTGGTATGGGAGTTTGCGGCGGCGATCCTGCCGCGCAAATCCGCGGGGCATTTGAATCAAGCGATGATGGACCTGGGGGCCCTGATCTGCACGCCACGGAAGCCGCAATGCGAGGCCTGCCCGCTACGTCGTCTGTGCGCGGCCCACGCCCACGGGCTGGAAGAGACGATCCCGGGAAAGGTCAAACGAATCGTCTACGAGGCTCGCCAAGAGTTTGCCCTGCTGATCCGTGAACCGACGCGAGCGGCAGCCTCGCCTGCTGCGGGGCCCGGGCGGTACCTCGTCTACCAAGTCCCGGCCGGCCGCCGCTGGGCCGGGTTGTGGGATTTTCCTCGATATGGCGGGGAGCAAGCCGCGACCGCCGACGAAGCGGCCTATCGTGCTCGACAGGACTTTGGTCTACCGGTGGAACTGGGACCACATGAAACGACGATTCGACACGGCGTCACCCGCTATCGGATCACGCTCGATGCCTACCATGCCACCTGCGAAACCGCCACCACGCGACGGGCGGCAGGGGAACCCGACGCGCGCGCGCCGGCGAGCGGCCAAGAGGGTGCCGCGGAGACGCTTGCCAGTCAATGGCGGACACCCGCCGAACTCGTCGATCTCCCGCTGAATGTCACCGGCCGGCAACTAGCCGACCGCTTGCGAGCTCGCTGATCGCTGTCACGCCCCTTTCCAGCCTCCTGCCTCAACCCGGACGGTGGCTCGAATCGAGCTGGCATTCGAGCATCACGACATCCAGCAGCCGTCCGAACTTCTCTCCGACACGGTGCATCGTGCCGATCTGTCGAAAACCAAACCGCTCGTGCAGCCGGATACTCGCCTCGTTGCTCGCCTCGATCCGCGAGAGCAGGACCCCGAACTGCAAGGCGCGGGCCCGCGCGACCAGCCGGCCGAATAGCAGCGTGCCATAGCCTTTCCCTTGGTAGGCATGATCGATCCAGATCGAGACCTCGGCGGTGCGGCGATATGCCTCATACAGCGACCACTGCGACAAAGCCGCCCAGCCGATCATCCGCGTCTCCGCGTCCCAAGCGGCGATGGCAGGGTAGCAGCCATCGCCGCGATCGCGCCACCACTTCGCCGCGCCCGCGTCGTCGATCGGGGCAATCCGGAAGGTATTGACGCCCGCGAGGATCTCTCGGTTCAGCAGGTGGACAGCGGCCGCGACGTCCGTCTTGCGAACGTCTCGGATCAAGACTTCAGCGGGAGGCATCGGTTTCGAGCTCGCAGCGTTGGCGACAGGCGTGTTCGAGCGGTTACAATGAGGACTCGACGAAACGTTGCAGTTTCCGGCCCTTTGGCGAAGCCGTGATCCTACCTTCGTCCCAAATCCCCGAAAAGCATCCCGGACGACAGCGCCACCCCTCCTCTCTGCAGAGTGCCGCGGCGGTGTCGCCCCAGGTTTCGGCGAATCCCCTTTGCGTAGGCATCGCCGAACCTCCCCTCTGGCATCCAATCAGCGTGATGGAGATTACCCCTGATGAAGATTAACTTGCGTTCTGGTTCTTCCGTTGCCCTCCTCGCAACCGGCTTGGCATTCGGCAGTCTGGCCACCCCAGGGTGGGCGGCCGACACCGACGGCGGGCGCCGCGAGGTGGTTCTCGGCTCCGGCGAATTGCTCGACGGGATTCCCGGCTCGGGTGCCCTCGAGACGGCCGAAGCCCAGCGATGGTTGGCCGATCCGCAGAACCATCAGCCGCTCGATCCTGAACTTCCCGAGGGCTTGAAAGCTGCCTCCGCCAACGTGTTCGTGCCGGACGACAATCCGATGACGCCGGCG
>CAYNVI010000621.1:0-2871 GCA_964400585.1 uncultured Pirellulaceae bacterium
TTCGCCTGCGGGGCGTTCTCCGGCATCACGATGACCGAATCCACGCCGCGATGGTTTTTCGGCGTTACCCGCTGCCGGTCGCGAAAGTCCCCCGCTGGGACCGCCGGGCCCGATGCGAGCCGGCCGCCCAGACCCGAGGCGGGTGTGCTAAAAACAGGGTCGTATCACACCGCTTGCGTAAACAGCTTTGGAAGGAGCATCCATGAAAGCCGAACGTTTGATCCTCGTCGCTCTCGTTACCCTGGTGGCCGGAGGAGGCCGCGATGCCGTTGCCCAACACGACCAGGCCCGCGACGCTGTGCGGTTGATTGCCCAAGGGAAAGTGACGCGGGCGCTAAACGCGCTGGAAAAGCCGGATGCTGGGCACCACAGCCCGCTGGCGGAGAAGGAAAAGCTTTTTGCCCGGGTTTTGGCAGCGTGCCAGCAGGGTGATGGCGCGACGGCTTGGCAGACCGCCCGCGAAGCGCTCCAGCAGGGGATGCCGATTGCTCGGTTCCAGGCGGGACCGCGAGAGGCGCTGGCGCCGCTGTACGCCCAGGATGAATACGGGGACTACATCGCCGAGCACGGCCGGTCGCTGCTGCACGGGCCGCATTTGGGCTCGGTGACCGACCGGACCGCTCGCGTTTGGGTACGCACAGCGGAAGCGGCGGACGTCGACATCGTGCTGACGCCGAAGCAAGCCGATGCAGACAGCGACGCAGCGCAGCGTGCTGGGAACGCCAAGGTTTTCGGGCCGACCGTACGAACCAACCCAGCGATGGACTACACGGCGGTGGTCCTCCTCACGGGACTGCAGCCGGCGACGGAGTACACGTATCGGGTACTGATCGACGGCGAGCCCCAAGGCAGCGCGCATGGGCTGCGAACCTTTCCGCCCGAGGGCAGCGGGGGGCGTTTTCGCATCGCGATGGGAGGCGGTGCCGGGTTCACGCCCAAGTACGAACGGATGTGGGACACGATCCTCGGGTTTGATCCGGTCGCTTTTTTGACGCTCGGTGATAACGTCTATATCGACGCCCCTGAGCACCCGGTGGCCCAGCGCTACTGTTACTATCGGCGTCAGTCCCAGTCGGAGTTCCGGCGGTTTGCCGCGAACATACCGCAAGCCGCCATTTACGACGACCACGATTTCGGCACCAACGATTGCGTACCGGGACCGGAGATCGATTCACCTCCATGGAAACGCGAAGTCTGGAATGGGTTTCGGCAAAACTGGGTGAATCCGGTCTACGGCGGCGGTGCCCGCCAACCCGGTTGTTGGTTTGATTTTCAAATCGCCGATGTTCACTTCCTGATGCTCGACACTCGCTATTACCGAGATCTTCAAGGAGGCAGCATGCTGGGACCGGCGCAAAAGGAGTGGCTGAAGGGAACTTTGAATAACTCCTCGGCCACTTTCAAGGTGATCGCTTCTTCGGTCCCGTTCTCGCCCGGCGTCAAGCCGGGCAGCCGCGACACCTGGGACGGTTTTCCCGAAGAACGCGAAGAGATCTTCTCATTCATTCAGCAGCAAGGGATCGATGGCGTGTTATTGGTCTCGGCCGACCGCCACCGCACCGACCTGCGGCGGATTCCCCGTGAATCTGGAACGCCGTTTTACGAACTGATGAGTTCTCGCTTGACCAACGTCCACACGCATCCGCTGGTCCAGGGCGCCGAGGGTTCGGAATTCCTGTTCGGCTACAACGAGACTCCTTCCTTCGGTCTGATCGAATTTGACACGGCCGCCGACCCGCCACGGATCCAGCTGCGGTGCATCGACATCGATGGGAACGAGCAAGCACAGCACGTCCTGCGGCACCAGGAATTAGAACGAGCGGGTTCGTGACTCAGTGCCTCTCCGGAAACCCCCTCACCCTACCCCTCTCCCCCGCTGCGCGGGGCGAGAGGGAACGAAAGGAGCCGCTGCGCGGCCAGTTGGCTGGTTTCCGGATAGGCTCTCATCGGCCGCATGGCAAGCCAAGGGAATTCCGTATCGTTCGCAGATCATCTGAGCGACACCCTGATGATCGGGATGGACGTGGGTGAGGGGAAGCGTCCCAAAAATTGTTGCAAGTTGAAAGATGGTCTCCCGGAGGGCAGGATCTGCCGTTCGTAATCCTCGCTTTCGCCTCTTCCTTCAGCCTTGACGAAAGCCTGCTCATCTGGCGTTAAGCTGCGGACCGAAACCACCTCCCTGGGGATCCAGCTGCGGACCGAAACCGCCTCCCTGGGGATCCAGCTGCGGAGCGAAACTGCGGCCCCGAGGATCCAGCTGCGGACCGAAGCCGCCTCCCGGAAGGATGAAATTCCGCCATGGAACAACGAAGCCTCGTCCTGGAACAAAAAAGCCACGTCCCGGAACCACGAAGCCACGCCCGGGAACCACGAAGCCACGCCCGGGAACAAAAAAACCTCGTCTGGGAACGTTGAAGCCACGTCTCGGAAACCCACGTCTCGGAACACCGAAGCCAGGTTTCTGAACGCCGATCTGCGGTCCCAAGCCACGTCCTTGAGCGACCGCTCCACTTGGCAGTGCCATCGTCACGCCGAGCGCTACAACGATGCTCATTACAATTCGCTTCTTCATGCCCGTTCTCCTGAAAAACTCTGTTGTTGCGTACAATCTGGGGGCAACTGCGGGCGACATCTCGCCACGCAAATCGCTTTCAGTCTTTGTGTTCAGGCCCCGGTGATGTCCGAAAGTAAGCAAGGCGAGGACGACGGGAGGACTTTCGTGTCTCGACCCGGCCGTCGGGATGCTGGAGACGCTGCTCGTACTGGTCGTGATGGTGTATCTTTTCGGCGTCCCCATTCAAGGCAGCCTACGGGTTCTGCTGACCTTGGCGGCGCTGTTCATGGTCTGCGCGCTGGGGCTCGGTCTGCTTG
>CAYNVI010000622.1:0-2867 GCA_964400585.1 uncultured Pirellulaceae bacterium
CATCGGGGCCGAGTCCCACGGCACGATACCCCATCTCGTTCAAACCGGCAGCAGTCGTTTGAAACTTGATCTCCGCCTGGCGACCGATCCGGCGAACCTGGTTGCCGCCATCGATCGGGACCACCGCCCAGCCCCGCCGCTGCAGCTGCTCCAGCAGCGCCATCCGCCGGGCCATCCCCCCTTTCTGGTTCTCCAGCCCGGTACAACCACACGGCTCGATATAGCCATGCTGCTGCCCCGAAACGACCAGCACGACGCTGGGGTCTTGCCAATCTTCCCAGCTTTCCTGGGCCCTGGTGGCTTGCCGCGAGGTCATCTCCAGGGCGGTGCCGGCCGGCGCGTCCGCCGGGGGCGCGTCCGCTGCGGGGGGAGCGACCGAGACTTCGGGCGGGGTGATCGGATCGGCCGTCAGATGTCCCGGGTCGGCTTCCCCAGCGGGCATTCCCACTTCCAGTTGATGCTCGTCGATGCCCGCTTGGTCGTTCGTCTCCGATCCGCAGCCGGTCAGGCCGAGCAGCCCGCCGAGCAGGACGGCGATGCTCGCCAGCGGCTTCCGCGGCGGTCGCCACGCGAACCGAGCGGCTCGCTGGCAACCGCCCCCCCGCTTGGCCTGCTCGTTTTTGATCAACATAGGGCCCCCGAAAAAGTCGGCAGAGGTGGCAAATGGGCGAATCGCGTTATTCCAGGGGATCTCCCACCGAATATTGGACGCGGAGCCGCAACGGAGCGATCGTATCCTTCTCCGCTTCAATCGTCACAATACCGTAGTCATCTTTGTTTTTCCCTAACCTTTCTCCTTCCGGCGCCTCTTTTTTGATCGTCAGCTCCAGCGGATAGCGGTCAAACGCCCCCTGTTCGACCGGTTCTCCCAAGGTGGCGGTCAAGGCCTCTCCCGGCGCGACCTGGCCGATTTGCAGCTTCGTCTCCTGGCGTTCTTCGCCGCGGAGGACGACGAACAGCTTGTCGGTCCGGCCCTCGCCCAGCGGGACCGTCCCCATATCGAAGACAAACGATCCTCCCTGCTGACCCGACAGGCGGGGGCCGCCGAGCAGGGAGAGAGGGCCGACCAGCCGCCCGACCAGGCTCAAATCGATGAATTCTTTTTCTTTGTCCGCCCCCTCGGGATAGCGGAAAACAACCCGCAAGGTCTCCCGCAGCCGGCCCTGACTCAGCCCCGGCGGAATCTTGCTGGTGACCTCAAAGGCCTGCCGCGCATCGACCGCCAGTTCCCCTGCCTCGGGATCGACATCCCGCGCGGTGACCGTCGTCTCGGCCAATGCCTCGACCTGCGGACGCGTCCACTCGGCCGAGATCACCTCCAGGTCGTGGGCGGTGCGGTTGTAGATCGTCGAGGCGAGTTCAATCGTCCCTCCGGCGACGACGTCGCCCAGGTTGAACGAAGCGGGGACCGGATCGACCGGATCGAGGACCAGCCCGTACACCTGCAGCTCCAATTCGCCTTGCGCGGGATCGCTGGTCCGCAGGTTGGCCGCTTGTCCAAAATCGTTGGAGGCGGTCTTCACCGTCCAGTTCAGCGTCACCTCGGTCGTCTCGCCCGGCGGGAGCAGCTCCTGCTTCAAACTCCCCACGGTGCATTTGCAGGTCGACCCGGTGACCTCGAGTTCCAAGTCGGCGTCGCCGGTGTTCCGCAGCGTAAAGCGATGGGTCCCCTCCGCCCCGCGGAGCATCGCGCCGAAGTCATACCGCGGCCCCCCCACGACTTCCAGCTTGGGAAAGACGCTCGGCTGGATCTCGGCAAAGTAGGCAGCGAGCCCCTCGGGCCGCAGTTCCCCGTGGGACGAAAAGGGGCCAAAGCGGGCTTCGCGCCAGATGTAGGCGGTCGCACTGCGGTACCACCCCATCGCCGAGCCGATCACCGCGGCCATCGCTAAGAGGACAAGGAACTTTTTCACGACAGAAACTCCGGAAACCTGGATAGCGAGGACGCATCCTCGCCTGAATCAAGCGTATTCGTATTTACGTCCGCCATCGCCGATCAGTTCGCCAAGGCCGCGGCGGCAGGCTCCTGCCGGGGGGCCTCACGGACCGCCTCGCCCAGCACGACCGGCAGCAACAACACGACGCGTTCCAAGGAGCGTTCGAGATGGCCGCCCGCGGCGGCCAATTGCCGAGCCCGCTCGGCCCACGCCCCCGCCTCCCGCGGCTTGCCTTGCCGGCGGGCGATCACCGCCAACTGGGCGGCGATCATCTCTTGCGCCGGCGCCAGCTCGAACGCGCGGCCGAATCGCCTGCTCGCCCGTGCCAGATCCGCCGCACGCCCCCACCGCTGGAAGAGATGCAGCCGCTGACGGCCGAAGTACCGCCACAGCGCCGGATCGCGAGGCGCCCGCTGCAAGGCCGCCGCTTCGATCGCGTCGAGTTCCTCAAACCGAGCGGCGAGGCTCGCGGCCTCCTCGGTCGACAGCGTTCCCGGCTCTCCCGGACGCTGCAGCAACGCCCCTTGGCGGATTCCGGCCAGCTCGACCAACGGGTTCGGGTTCCAAGGATCGGCCGCTGCCGCCTGGGCGAGCGCCTCGGCCGCGGCTTGGCTGTCCCCGCCAGCCAACGCCACCGACGTGGTCCGGAAAGCCGCCTGGATCGCCTGTCGCGGGGCGATCGCCGTCCGCTGCAGTGCCAGCAGGAGAATCCCTCCCGCCACCAGCACCGCCAGTCGTCCGCCCCCCAGCCGACGCTCCGGTACAGCCGGAGCAGGCGGCTCGCCAGCCGCCGCCGCGGCCGACACGCGGCTTGGCAACGGTACCAGCCAGCCGGCCAAGACCCAGACCGGCAAGGCCACGCCCGGCACCGTCCAGCCTCCCGAGACCGAAAGATGAAGCAGCACCGCCAGCAGCGCGGCGACAACCAGC
>CAYNVI010000623.1:0-2864 GCA_964400585.1 uncultured Pirellulaceae bacterium
AACCAGCGATGTCCGAGCGGATTCAACGACTTTGCAAACGGGTCTACCGCGCGTTGGGAATGAGCGGTTACGCCCGGATGGATTTGCGGCTGACCGCCAGCGGTGAGATCTACGTGATCGAAGCCAACGGCAATCCCAATATCGAATTTGGCGAAGACTTCGCCGAGTCGGCCGAGAGCGTCGGCGTCGGTTACGAAGCGTTGCTGCAGCGGATCCTCAACCTCGGCCTCCGCTATCGGGCGCCCTGGCAAGCGTGATCGCGCGGGCGGCGGGCAGGCGACGCGGCCCCCCCAGGACCGCGCGTGTGCGTCGGCCGGGCGGCGGTGGTAAGGTGGTGGGACCCGCGGCGCGGTGTCGCGCGTCGTGGCCCGCCCTTCCTTCCCCGCTTGAGGCTCCCCGATGAAACCTTCCCAGCCCAGCCGACGTCGCTTCCTGCAGACTGCCACGCTGCTCGGTGCGGCGGCGACGAGTCCGCAGTGGGTGCGTGCCGCGTCGCCCAACGATCGCTTGAACGTGGCCTTTATCGGGACCGGAGGACGAGGAGGACGCAACCTCCAGGCGATCGGCGGACAGGACGCGGTCCACGTCGTCGCGCTCTGCGATGTCAATCGCAAGAACCTGGACAAAGCCGCCAGGCAGTACCCCCAAGCCCGCACCTACATCGACTTTCGCAAGCTCTACGACCAGGCCGACGACCTTGATGCGGTGGTCGTCAGTACGACCGAGCACACCCACGCCTATGCGACCCTGCCGGCCCTGCAGCTCGGCAAGCACGTCTACTGCGAAAAGCCGTTGACCCACAACGTCGAAGAGGCCCGCCTGATCACCGCCGCTGCGGCCGAGGCCCAGGTCGCCACGCAGATGGGCACCCAGATTCACGCCAGTGCCAATTACCGGCGGGTCGTGGAATTGATCCAGTCCGGGGCGATCGGCCCGGTCTCCGAGGTCCATGTCTGGGTCGGTCGAGCCTGGGGCCGCCAATCACCGGAAAAAGCACGGAAGTATGGGGACCCGGTCTCGGTGCTGGAACGGCCCACCACGGCGATGGAGCCCCCGCCCGAACTCGATTGGGACCTGTGGCTCGGCCCGGCCCCCGCGCGGCCCTTCCATGAAGTCTATTTTCCAGGGCCCAAATGGTACCGCTGGTGGGACTTCGGCAACGGCACGATGAGCGATCTGGGAAGCCACTGGAATGATCTTCCCTACTGGGCGCTCCAGTTGGACGCCCCGCGGGCAGTCGAGGCGTTCGGTCCCGATCCGCACCCGGAGATCGCGCCCGCCTCGATGACCGCCGTCTACGAGTACGGTCCTCGTGGCCAGCTGCCCGCCTGCAAACATGCCTGGTACCAGGGGGAGGACAAACCGGAAATCTGGAAGGAAAAAGGGATCCCGCAATGGAACAGCGGTTGCCTGTTCATCGGCGAAAAAGGGATGCTGCTCAGCGATTACGGCAAGCATCTGCTGTTGCCGGAAGCACGGTTCGCCGACTTTGAACCGCCCCAGCCGTTCCTACCGGATTCTCCCGGGCATCATCAAGAATGGGTCGCTGCCTGCCTGACCGGCTCGCCGACCGGTAGTCCCTTCTCCTATGCCGGACCGTTGACCGAGGCGAACCACTTGGGGAACGTCGCTTTCCGGGCGGGAGGCAAGATCCACTGGGATGCCAAGGCGATGCGGATCACCAATCACGAGGCTGCCAATCGCTTCCTCAGCCGGGAGCCGCGGGAAGGCTGGTCGCTGGGAGCCCAGGCAACCGTCCCGAAATGACGCTCCCCTAGGTCGGGGTGTCAACTTGGTCCCAGACCGCGTCTTGGAATTGCACGAGCCAGTTAAACGCGTGTTGGCGTTCACGGAGGATGCCCCCTTCGAGGGCGAGGGGGACGGCCTCGCCTTGATGGGCACTCTGGCGGGCGATCGCGAGCAGCCGCTGGTTAAAGTCGAGCGCATCGAGGATCTCGCTCACCGGACGTAGGCTCGCCTGCTCCACCATCTCCGTTTCGTCTGCGGCCAACATCCGCTCGGCAACCGTGGGGACCTCGCAGATTTTGTCGGCAAAGGGGAGCACCGCCTGCCAGCGGAGGGCCCATTGCAAGGTCGCCAGTGCCTCGTACCGCCAAACCGCGTCGACGATCGCCTGTTCGTCAGGGGCTGAGCTGTTCAGGAAGTTCGCCTCCCAGCTACTCAACGATTCGAAGGCCAGCGGGGATTTCGCCCGCAGTTGGGCCACCTCGATCGGCTTCCCCGCGGCCAACGACTCGGCCCGCACGGCGACCACAAACAGGGCCATCGCGCGGCGGGCCACATGGGCGGGATCGCGGAGCACCGCTTCGCTTTCGCCGACCGTCGGGGGCAGCACGGCGGGCGGCTCCTGGCCCAGTTCGCGGAGTCGCTGGGCGCTGCGGTTGCGACGTTGCTCGGCCTCTTCCGGAAAAGGGACCGTCGCGGCGGGCTCGGCGGCGCCGCTCTGAGGATCGACCAGGACCAGTCCGGTTGGATCCCGGACCGCTCCGTCAGCGAGCATCAGGATCGCATTGGCATCCCACGCCCAGCTGGCCAGGGCGTCGAACGCGGCGGCGGGCAGCGACAGTCGCAGGTAATGCCGCGTCCGTTCCAGGTGGCGGATGACGGCATAGAGCTCATGCGTCATCAGCCGCTCTTCCTCGCCGACGGGCCCGCCAACGAGCCCGCCGACCAGGCGATGAAAATGGGTCAACCAACGCGGGTGATCCCGCCGCAGATGCTCGAGCCGTTCGTGCGCGAAGGGCAGGGGCGGCAGTTCCCGCCGCGTCCCGTACAGTTGCACCTGCCGGCGCGGCGGTTCCTCGCCAGTGGTCGACGGGGCGCTCATGCGTCCGCCAGCGCTT
>CAYNVI010000624.1:0-2863 GCA_964400585.1 uncultured Pirellulaceae bacterium
CTGCCATCGCGACCTGGTAGAGGAGCGGTTGGAACAGGTGATGATTCCGTTCGTCGATGATCGTGATCGAAAGGTCTCGCCGTTTGGCGAGTTTCTTGGCGGCGTTGATTCCCGCAAAGCCACCGCCGACAATCACCACGTGCGTCATCCTGGCTCCCTTTGCGATGCGAATCTGGCTGGCTGCCGCCGAGCTGGGTGCCCAGCGGGCGTCCCCACGCCGCTGTGAGGGGCAAGCCAAGGTATTACAATCGTAGGCAGGGCGGAAATCCCCCTGCCGCCGTCGGCGGGCCAGGCCTTGCCGCGTTCCCTTTTGGTTGAGCAGCCTCCGTTCGAGCAGCGACGTGACGTCCTCCCAGATCCCCCCTGCCGGCGCCGCCCCGGCGAACCGTCGCCCCCCTCAGATCAGTCTCGGCGTGATGCTGCTGATGACGCTGGTGATCGCGGCGATGTGCGCGGGCCTTTATCGCGCCTCGCGGGTCCCCGCGTTTGTACAGGATCTGGCCCTCACGCTCGGCTGGGAGACCTCCTCGCCCGAGACCGAGGTCGCCCGCACGCTGCATGTCTATTTCCTGTTGTTCACCTATACGTCGCCGCTGATTTTGGCCGGCCTGCTCAGCACCCTGTTGGGGGTTCGCCGCTGGTTCTACCGCCGGACGGCTGTCGGTCAAAACCGCGGGAGCCAGGAGAGCAAATGGCTTGCCAAGCGGCCCTCCGGCGACGACGCAGAGACGTCTTCCCCCTCCGCTGCCGGGCTGCGGCCCGCCGCTCCCTTGCCTCGCTCCTCGGACTCGCCATGAAATCTTGCTGCCTGTTGATCGCCTGCTGCGCGACGCTGCTCGTGACCTCCCCCTGCCTGTTTGCCGAAGACGGCTGGCAGGCCGATCCGGAGTTGGTCGAGCAAATGTCCGCACGACGTCCTGGATTCCAATACCGCGAAGCGGAGGTCCCTGCCTACGCGCTGCCCGATCCGCTCGTGTTCGCTTCCGGTCGGCCGGTGGCCGATGCCGGGCAATGGCCGCGCCGCCGCGAAGAGACGCTGGAATTGTTTCGCGAGCATGTTTACGGGCGCCGCCCGACCACCCCTTGGAAGGTCGATTTCGAGGTGATCAAGGGGATCGCCGGGGCGTTTCAAGGAAAGGCTTCGGGACGCGAGGTGCGGATCTCGATCCGTCGGGGCGACAAGGCCTACAGCTTCAGCCTGCTGTTGTTCGTCCCCCGCGGAGAGGCCGAGGCGGCGGGACCGCGGCCGGTGCTGTTGCACATCAATAACCGGGACTTTCCGACGTTGCAGCAGGCGGCCACCGAAGCGAATCCGTTCTGGCCGGTCGAAGCGATCGTCGATCGTGGTTACTTGGCGGCGGCGGTTTCCACCAAGGCGATCGATCCCGATCGGCCCGACGGCTTTGCCGAAGGGATCCGCGGGTTTCTCGCCGCGGACGACGCCACCGCCACGACGCGGCCTGCCGACGGCTGGGGAGCCCTTTCGGCCTGGGGCTGGGGGGCCAGTCGCGCGCTCGACTATTTGGAAACCGATCCCAAGGCCGATGCCACGCGGGTGGCGGTGATCGGGCACTCCCGGGGTGGCAAAGCCGCCTTGTGGTGCGCGGCCGAAGATCCTCGCTTCGCCGTGGCGTACTCCAATGATTCAGGCTGCGGGGGAGCGGCCCTCTCGCGACGCCGCTTCGGCGAGACGGTGGCCCGGATCACCTCCTCGTTTCCCCATTGGTTCTGCCCTCGGTTCAGCGAGTACGGCGGACGCGAAGCGGCGCTGCCGGTCGATCAGCATCAGCTGATCGGGCTGCTCGCACCCCGACCGGTCTACGTGGCGAGTGCCACGCGAGATCTGTGGGCCGACCCCCGCGGCGAGTACCTCGCCCTGGTCCACGCCGCCCCGGTCTTCGCGCTGCTCGGCCAACAGGCGATCGCCGAACCGACGATGCCGGCGGCCGATCAGCCCCGCGTGGTGGGAGCGACCGGGTATCACCTCCGCAGTGGGATCCATAACCTGACCCCCCAAGACTGGCAGTGGTTCATCGATTTTTGTGAGCCTCATCTCAAATGATTGAGTTCCGGCATCGATTTTTGTGAACCTCGTCTCAAATGATTGAGGTCGGGCATCGATTTTTGTGAACCTCGTCTCAAATGATTGAGGTCGGGCCGGGCCGCCGCCTGGGGAAGGGAGGCTCCTCTTCCTCCAGCAGGGGCTAAGGGGACTGCGGTTCCCTGGTTGCGGATCGGAGCCGACCGGGGATGTCTCCTCGCGAGCCGATGGTTTACAAGAAAGCATGCTTTCGCCTGCTTCCTCCCGCCGCTGGACCGATCGCGTTTCCGACCGGCTCGCTGCGCGGCTGCCGTTCTTTTACGGCTACGTGATGATCCCGGTCGCCATGGCGGTGCAGATCGCCAGCAGCCCGGGGCAGACGTTTGCCGTTTCCGCCTTCAAGCCGGCGTTGCTCGAGGCGCTCGCGCTCTCGCACACGCAGTTCTCGTTTGCTTACATGACGGGGACGATGCTGGCAGCGTTGCCGCTGTCGTTGGTCGGGCCCCTGGCCGATCGCTTCGGGCTGCGCATCGTCACTTCGGTCGTCGTCGTGGCGTTGGCGGCGACCTGCCTGTTTGCTTCGACCGTCAGTGGGATCGTCAGCCTGTTGCTGACCTTTTGGTTGCTGCGTTTTCTCGCCCAGGGTTCGATGTCGCTGTTGAGTGGGAACACCCTCTCGATGTGGTTCCGTCATCGGATCGGCCGCGTCTCGGCGGTGATGAGCATCGGGATGGCACTCGCCTTTGCCACCGTTCCTGACCTTTTGAGCCGATCGATCGACGCCATAAACGACAGCTCGCGGGCAACGTGACCCTCCAAAAG
>CAYNVI010000625.1:0-2857 GCA_964400585.1 uncultured Pirellulaceae bacterium
ACGGCAACCTTGTTTTTCATTTGCACAAGTTCAGCAACAACACGTTCCTGCCCGAAAAGATCGACGCCAGCCGCGTGCCGCGGAACTGGGACGAGGATCATCTGCTGGGTCGGATGCCCGATGCCCGCGGGCACAACGCCAATCGGCTGGCCCCCGGCGGATTCATCGCCAAAATGAACCCCGATGGCAGCGACTTCGAAGTGATGGCGACGGGGTTCCGCAACGAGTACGACATCGCCTTCAATCCCCTCGGCGAACTGTTCACCTACGACGCCGACATGGAATGGGACGTCGGGACGCCCTGGTATCGTCCGACCCGGGTGAACCACGTGATCAGCGGCGGCGAATTCGGCTGGCGGAACGGCACCGGCAAATGGCCTGCCTACTATCCCGACAGCTTCGGCGCGGCGGTTGATATCGGCCCCGGATCGCCGACGGGCATCTGCTTCGGCACCGGCGCGAAGTTCCCCGCCAAGTACCAGCGGGCGCTGTTTGTCTGCGACTGGAGCTACGGCAACATCTTCGCGGTCCAGCTCGATCCCCAAGGCAGCAGCTACGGAGGCACGTATGAGACCTTCGCGACCGCCGCGCCGCTGCCCGTCACCGATATCCTGATCCATCCCGCCGATGGCAACATGTACTTCACCATCGGAGGACGCCGCACGCAGTCGGGCCTCTACCGCGTCCGCTACGAAGGGGACGCCTCGACCGCGCCGGTCGAGCCGATCGATTCGCCCGCAGCGCGACAAGCACGCGCGACACGGCATCAGCTGGAAGCGTTCCACGGCAAGCAAGATCCCGCCGCGGTCGCCGCCGCCCTGCCCCAGCTGAGTAGTCCCGATCGCGGCATCCGCTTCGCCGCCCGGATCGCGCTGGAACACCAACCGGTCGATCAGTGGAATCGTCAAGCGTTGGAGATCGACGATGACCTGGGACGCATCCACGGCGTGGTCGGGCTGGCTCGGACCGGTACGTCCGACGATCAGGCCGCCGCGATCGATGCCCTGTTGCGGGTGGAGTGGCAGAACATCTCGGCCGACAAACGGCTTGACCTGCTGCGCGCCTATGGGCTGGTCTTCCTGCGACTTGCCCCGCCCACCGCCGAGCAGCGGGAACAGGTGATCGCCCAGCTCAACGCCAGCTTCCCCACTTCCGATCCCCGGGTGAACCGCGAACTGGCCCAAGTGCTGGTCTACCTACAGGCTCCCGAGATCGTGCCCCGCGTGGTGCAGCAACTGGAAGACAGCCCTTCGCAGGAGGATCAAATTCACTTCGCGATGACGCTCCGCGGCACCGCAGAGGGTTGGAGCGACGAGACCCGCCGCCGGTACTTTGGCTGGTTCAACGAAGCCGCCTCGTCCCGCGGCGGGATGTCCTTTGGCGGCTTCTTGAAGAATATTCGGGACGCCGCGATCGAGACCTTGACCGATGCCGAAAAAACGCGGTTGGCTGAAGTGCTCAAGGCCCCCACACCACGCGATCCCTTGGCCAATCTCGCGCCTCGCGAATTCGTCAAAGACTGGACGGTGCCGGAATTGACCGAGGCGTTCGAACAGCACGAACAGCGATACGATTTTGAAGAAGGCAAACAGATGTTTGCCGTCGCTCAGTGCTACAAATGCCATCGCATGGGCGTGCGCGGCGGGATCTTGGGACCCGATCTGACCGGTGCCGGGGGACGCTTCAGCAGTAAGGATCTGGTCGAAGCGATCATCGATCCAAACAAGTCGATCAGTGACCAGTACGGCGCCACCCAATTTTTGACCGATGACGGCAAGGTCGTGGTCGGCAAGGTGGTCAATATGAGCGGCAACGATATCCGTGTGCTGACAAATCTGCTTGATCCCAGTCAGTTGACGACCGTCAAGCGGAACGCGATCGAGGATGTGCGTCCCTCCTCCAACAGCATGATGCCTTCGGGATTGCTCGACACGCTGAGCGAAGAAGAAGTGATCAACCTGTTGGCTTACCTGCAGGCTGGCGGGAATCCCGATCATCCGCTGTATCAAGACGCAATCACCAGTAAATAATAGGTGATGCTGAAAGACATTAAAAAAGCCGTTGTGATTCTTTCACAACGGCTTTTTTTATTTGCTGGTTGGCTAAATCTCCTCAACCAAAATCAGCGAATTACAGGGGTCACTTACTCGGGCAAGATTACTTTGTTGATGACGTGGATCACGCCATTGCTGCACTTGATGTCCGTTTTCACGACTTGGGCCTTGTCGATCATGACCTTGCCGTTGGAAACCTTCACATCGACGCTTTGACCTTGCAGGGTCTTAGCACTGTCGACCTTGACCACGTCGGCGGCCATCACTTTGCCGGCAACCACATGGTACTTGAGGATCGCCTGCAGCTTGCTCTTGTTTTCCGGCTTGAGCAAGGTTTCCAACGTTCCCTTCGGCAGGGCTGCAAATGCTTTGTCGGTCGGGGCGAAGACGGTGAACGGACCTTCACTGCTGAGTGCTTCGACCAGGTCCGCGGCCTTCACGGCGGCGACCAGGGTATCGAAGCCCTCGGCGGCGACGGCGGTTTCGACGATCGTCTTGCCTTCGCCCTTCTTGTGGTGATCGGCTTGAGCGAGGGGGGCAGCCATCATCGCGGCTAGCAATCCCAACACGTACGTCATTTTGAATTTCATCTGGTCTCTCCCGTGAGTACTCGTCGTCTGACGTCCCGCCCAGGATCAACCTGGGAAACACGGGCCACGTCAGCGATCGCTCAGCGTGCCATGGGGAGGCCGTCTGAGCTTTCGAGGCAACTATAGGGCCTTTGACAAGAGGGAGGAAAAAAATAAGCGGGCTTGCGGATCCCCCCCGGGGCCGGCAGGCTGTGGGGGGCTCGCCCCTCACTG
>CAYNVI010000626.1:0-2856 GCA_964400585.1 uncultured Pirellulaceae bacterium
TTAATGATACGGCGACCACCGAGATCTACACGTACTGACACACTCTTTCCCTACCGACGCTCTTCCGATCTCAGCCGGCATCGGATGGTCGAGCATCCCACGATCGAGCAGGTAGTCTCCGCAAGACGCCATCGCTCGCTCGCCGCCGCAACCAACGGCAACCAACGCGACCACGAGCACGGCCAACCGACGAAGGCCAGCGTATCGATGCGAGGCGCGAGAGAGTTCGATCAGCTCAATCTCCAAGACAAGAAACCTTTCGGATACTAGCCTGACCGAGCAGCCGCGTCAACAAACACCGCCCCCGTCCCGCCGCGAAAGGTTTGTTCGGCCTAGGCTAGGCTCGGTCCGAAAACCACCCCTCATCCTTTCCTTCTCCCCCGCGATCCGCTGCGCGGCGGGGGAGAAGGGACCTAGCGGAGTCGCGACGCGACCAGTTTTGTGGCTTTCAGACAGAGCCTAGCCGACGGTGCTGCCGGTCCAATAACGAAACGCCCGCATCGTTTGCGCCGCAGCCTGGGTCGGATCGGGGTAGGCGAAGGCTTCGGCCGACAGGTACCCCTGATATTGGATCTCCCGCAGCGCTTTAATGATCGGGCGGAAATCGAGATGCCCCTCGCCGACCGGTCGTCGGTTGCTATCGACGAAATGGATGTGGCCGACGTGCTGGCCACCGCTGATCAGCGCCTCGGCCAGATCACGCTCTTCGATCTGCATGTGGAAGAGGTCCGCCAGCAACTTCACGTTGTCGGTCGACAGGCTTTCTAACAACGCCACCCCGTCGGCCACCGTGTTGACCTGATTGGTCTCGTAGCGATTCAGCGGCTCGTAGACCAGCGGCACGCCGTACTGGGCGGCGTGGGCTCCGCCCTCTTCGAGCGCTTCGGCAAGGTACCCGCGGGCTTTTTCCGGCCCGACTTCGGCGGTATGCCGTCCCTGCATCGAGCCGATAATCGCAAAGGCCCCAAACGGCCCGCCAAAATCGATCATGCGACGAACGAAGTCGCGCGCTTGCTGCCGTTTTCCCGCGTCCCGATCGGCTAGCTGCAGGCCCTGCTGGACCCAACCGGCCCCCGTCCCCACGGCGGCCAACGCCAGGCCATGGTCATCGAGCAATGTTTTCAGTTCGCCCGCATCGACCGCCTCGGGACCAGGCGCGAAGATTTCGATCGCGTCGTAGCCGAGCTGTTGGGCCAGACGGCAGGCGTCGGGGAGTCCATCCCACAGGACAAACGGTCCCCCGCGGGCTTCTTCGACAAGGCTGACGGTCACACACGATTTCATAGCTGCCGCTTCGACGGGTTTGGGAAAAGGCGGGAAAGGCGAACGCAGGGGCGGGCGGTTTTCAAGGCGGTGGCCACGGCCGCCCGCGGTCAGATCGTGGTCGCTGAAAATCCGCCGTCGACGACGATGTTCTGGCCGGTGACAAAGGAAGCCGCTTGGGCGGAAGCCAACCAGATGGCGACCCCGGCCAACTCTTGCGGGTTGCCGAACCGGGCCATCGGAGTGTGCCCGATGATCTGCGCTCCCCGCTCGGTGTAGCTGCCGTCGTCGTTGAACAGCAACGCGCGATTCTGGTCCGCCGGGAAGAAACCGGGGCTGATCGCGTTGACCCGGACCCCGGTAGTCGCCCATTCTCGGGCCAAGAATTGGGTCAGGTTGATCACCGCACTCTTGGCGGCGGCGTAGGCCACGACTCGGGACAACGGCAACATCCCTGCCATCGAAGCGATGTTGATAATGCTGCCATGGCCCGCTTTGACCATCGTTTCGCCAAACACCTGGCTGGGCAGCAACGCCCCGCCGACCAGATTCAGATCGAAGACCGAATTCCAGGCCTCCAGGGGAAGTTGGCAAAAGTCGGCTCCGGGAGGCAGCGTCGCATCAGGGCGATTGCCGCCGGCCGCATTGACGAGGATGCTTGGCGTGCCGTGGCGTTCGCCGATCGCGGTGCGGGCCGCTTCGAGCGAACTGCGGTCGAGCGCGTCGACCGTCTGAAAGGAAGCGGTGCCGCCCGCCGAAGTGATCCGCGCGACGCAGGCCTCCCCGCGGTCCGCATTGCGGCCTCCGACCACGACATGCGCTCCGGCACTGGCCAGCGCTTCGGCGATCCCGCCTCCCAAAGCACCGGTGCCACCGACGACGACGGCGAGCTCGTCATCCAAACGGAAGAGATCGCGGCTGTCAAAACTCACAAGCAGGACCTTTGCGAAGGTAAAAAACTCGAAGGTGAAAAATTCTAAAGTGAAAAACTATCGCGCGGACGTCTCCGCCGTCAGAAACAACGGCTTGAGGTGCCGCTCGTAAAGATTGGCGGTCACGTTTTTGGAAACGGTCGGCTCAAACTGTACCAGCATCTGCAGGTACGGATCACCCAACTGGGCGGCAATCTTGTAGCCGACATGGATCAGCTGCCGGAGATGCGGATTGTAGGCGGGCTGGTGGGGGTCATGCCGCAAGGCGTTGACAAACTCTTCGGAAGACCAACCTTCCACCTCCTCGGCCGCGGGCAAGCGGGCTTCGTCGATGTCGATCACCGTCGCATAGGGAGCGCACAACGCCTCCTTCTTGGCCAACGCTTCGCGATAGATCCGCTTGGCCATCTCCAGCCCCGCGCCGCCCGCCTCGGCGAGACCGATCACTTCTTCCAGCCAATTGGTCCCGGCCGTCTTGACGTGCAGGCCGGCGTCGAACTTTTGGAGGCCGCGGCGGATCGGGCCGTAGATGGAAAACTTATCGCTCCCCGAATGGACGCTTAGCTTCAGCGTTTCCGGCAAGCCGAATTCCTTGACGGCAAAAGCGAGCACGGCCAAGTCGTCGGAGAATTCCTGTTCGAACTGCGCGACGTCGCCAACG
>CAYNVI010000627.1:0-2040 GCA_964400585.1 uncultured Pirellulaceae bacterium
CATCCCAGATCCCGAGGCGGTAATAGCCGGTGGCGATCAGACGCTCGGGCGAATATTCCATTTCGTCGCCGGCAATCTGCTCTTTGGTGAACTGATCAAACGGTTTGCCTTCGTTGAATGATTCGATCACATAGTCGCGGTACCGCCAGACTTCCGGTTTGGCGCCGTCGCGTTCGTAGCTGTTCGTTTCGGCGTAGCGGACCAAGTCGAGCCAATGACGGCCCCAACGCTCGCCATACTGCGGGGAAGCAAGCAGCGAATCGACGATCCGGCGGTAATGTGCTGGCGAGGGATCGGCCGTGAAGGCTGCGACCTGTTCCAGCGAAGGAGGAAGCCCTGTCAGGTCGTAGTGCAAGCGGCGGATCAGGGCCGCCGGCTGGGCGTCGGGGTTGGGCGACAAGTCGGCATCCTCTCGCCGGCGGGCGATGAAGGCGTCGATCGGATTGCCGCCCCAGGACTGGTCGATCGGCGTCGGCGGGACGGGATCGCTCAAAGGCTGGAACGACCAGAACTGGCGATCCGAGGCGGTGATCTCGGCACCGGGATCGGCCGGCCGTTGCGATTCGACCTCGCCGATCATCGAATCGGGATACGGGGAGCCGGCGGCCACCCATTTTCCCAAGACAGCGATCTGTTCGGCGGGCAGCTTGCCCCGCGGCGGCATCTCGTAACTCTCGTAGCGGACTGCCTCAAGCAGCAAGCTCGCTTCGGCGTCTTGCATATCGACCACGGCGCCGGAATCGCCGCCGGCGATCAAGCGGCTGCGGGTATCGAGTTGGAATCCGCCGCTATGCTCTTCGCCCGCGTGGCAGGAAAAACAATTTTCCTCGAGGATCGGCAGCACACTGTCGGTGAAAAAATGGACCGCGTCCTCCCCCGGGGGCTCGGTCGTCTCGGCCGCGAGCCGCGAAACAGGCGAGATGCCGAGAAGCACCGCGAAAAAAACGAGCAAGAAGCTGCGAATCATAGAGCGAGTCATCTCGAAATCAGGGAGCGACGGTCAGAGCAGGCATGATTGTCGGCGCGGGACCACCTGCGTGGGCCGCCGACAGGAAGGGGGAGAATGGCGACAACCGCGGAGGGTATTGGACGGCGGGGTATGGAAGAATCGCCGACGCAGCAGGCCTCTGTCGGAGGACTGTCCGCAACAACTCGGTTTTTGATTATATCAGCCCAGAAAAAAATGGGCAAAGCGTCCTCTCTGCGAGCGGAGCATCGGTCGCGACGCAACATGGACCGACCATCGACGTCCTCACCCCGCGGAGGATCGCGCCGGGATCGGTCATCCTCGAGCAGGCAAAACCGGCGCAAAGCCGCCCTGCCCGCGTAGCTTTTTGCGATTTTTTGCTGCCGGGCGGCGGCGCGGCGACGGTCCCCCCCGGTTCGTGAACTAGGTTTCCAACAGATCTTCTTTGCCTACTCGATTCCTGCCGAGGCAGTCTGCCGTGTTCCGATCACACTCGACTCCTGCTCCCGAAACGCCCGGCGATGGTTTATCCCAGGCGAAGTCTTCGCAAGCTCCCTTGGCAGGTACGCCGACGCTCCCTTGGGCCACTGGCCCGGTTGAAGCAGCTCCGGACGCGGTAGAGGCCGATTTGAGGCAGCTCGATGGGGCCTCGGTCGACGCCTGCTTCGCGCATCTCGACGAGCTCTTCGCGGACGTTGATTAGCCGTGGTTCTGCGACCCCTGCGGGGTCGGTGTTGCGTGGCTCACCAACCGTCGGTGCGCTGTGCGACCGACGGCTAATGTCTGCAACCTCTGCGAGGTTGAGCCGACCGGCGGCCGATCTCGAAAACGTCTGCGAGGTTGATTCGGCGCGCGCGTGACCCCGGAGGGGTCCCAGAGCCGGGCCTGGGACGTTCGGCCGCGCTCCCCCAAAAAACGCCCTCATCGGGCGCCCTGGCCCTCCCCTCGCTTAGGCTCGACCCTCCCGGAGGGAGGGTGTCGCAGGATTCCGGGTGGGGGTTGGGGCACAATGGTGGCGCTGGCCCTCCCCTCGCTTAGGCTCGACCCTCCCGGAGGGAGGGTGTCGCAGGATT
>CAYNVI010000627.1:2140-2854 GCA_964400585.1 uncultured Pirellulaceae bacterium
CCGGGTGGGGGTTGGGGCACAATGGTGGCGCTGGCCCTCCCCTCGCTTAGGCGCTGGCCGTCCCGAAAGGCGCGTGTCGCAGCGCCCGCGGGCGATCCTTAGAACAGCTCGCCCAACGAAAATCCGCCGGCATCTTCGTCGACCGGTTCGCCGTCGAGGTACGCGACCCAGAGGTCCGGACGGTTACCGAGGTCTTTGCCGGTGACCTGCTTGAGCGAATCGATCGCGGCGTAACGCAGGGCCGGGTCCGAGTCTCGCAGCGCGAGCTTCAGGGCGTCGTTGACCTGCTGCCCTTCGTGGCCGCGGAGCGCCCGGATGGCGGCTTGTCGGAAGTCGAGGTCGACCGATTCGCCCGCCGTCTTCGCCAACAAGGTGACTGCGGCCGGTTCGGGGCGGCCTTCCAAGGCCGCGCAAGCGGCCATTCGGACTTTCAAGTTCTGGTCATCGAGCCCTTGCTCTACCAACTGAAAGGCGTCGTCTCCCGCCACTTTGCCCGCAGCGCGGACCGCCAGGTGCCGCATTTCCGGACTCGGATCGTTGGTCATGATCTGCTCGAGATGCACCATCCATTTCGCTTGTTCCGCGGCGGAATAGCGGTCGATCGAGTTGGCCAGCTTGTGCAATTCCTGGCGGCGGCGATGGTCGGTCGCGCCCAACTTTTCGTCCTGCCTCCACTCATTCAGGAAGAACGGATTGACGCGTTTGAGCGCGAAC
>CAYNVI010000628.1:0-2846 GCA_964400585.1 uncultured Pirellulaceae bacterium
AGCGGCCGGCGCGCATGGCCCGGATCAAGTGCTCCGGCGTCAGGTAATGGCTTTGGACCATCACCCAGCCGCGGCCGCTGTGGGAGCCCGGCAGGCCGTGGTATTCGTGGCTGTCGTCGGTGGCGATCCCCAGCAGCGGAGGAGCCGCCAGCCGGGTCAGCCGGATCGCGTTGGCGGCATCCCACATCGCTTCGATCGACGGGTGTTCGTCGTTGCCCAAATGATTGACACCGGGGTGCCCGTTGTAGACTTCGAAGAATTGTTCGGAGAGGACCGCCGCCAGGTCTTCGGCCGTCATCGCGTAGCCGAAGTTCGGATGGTTGATATGGGGCAGGATCGGGCGTCCGGCGGCTTTCTCCTGTTCCAGGATCGCGCGGAGGTTGTTCTGCATCGCCTCGCGGACCGTAGCGCCCCCGGCCGGGGGCAGCGGCGTTTGGATGTTCGAGGCGTTGATGTGGACCGGTTTGCCTTCGGCCCGATCGCTGATCTCTTCGCCCTGGATCATGATAAAGCGATCGTGCGCTTCGAGCAGGGCGCGGAATTCATTCAGCGGCTTCAGTCGCACTGCGAACTGCTCGGTCCCCGGTTCGCCGCGGGTCTCGACCCAGGCGTCGCCGAACCGCTCGCGGTATTCCGCCAGCGCGGTCTTCCCCCCGCGAGCCAAAATCGTCTGGTGCGGCATCCAACGGATCCCCTGGCTGAGCACGTTGTGATCGCTGAGGGCGAGGAAGTTGTAGTCGTGGCGGGCGTACCAATCGGCGATCATCTCGGGGAAGTCATCGCCATCGCTCCAGAGCGAATGCGTGTGGAGATTTCCTTTCCACCAGCGGAGTGGAGGCGTGCTGCCGCCCGACACCGGATCGTCTCCGTGGGCCGCCCCCGGATCGTGACCGCCGCCCAACACTGGATCGTGTCCGGTGGCCGTCAAGGGGATCAGCCCGGATAGTAGCAGCGCGAGCCCTAGGCTGGTCAGCGGCGTAGGGCGAAGCGGGCGGAGCGACAGGCGAGTGATCATCAGGGGACACATCTTGGGGGGACCTTGCGGCGGAAAAAGGAGTCCGCGGCCGCCGGCGGAACGGCGACGACCGGGGCGCGATCGGCGAGACCGAGCAAGAGCCGAGTATAGCAAAGCGATGTGAAGACTGGTCGAGGAGAGACCGCGAGCGGTTTTCTAACAGAGCCTAAAAGAGCCGGTTCTGTCCGTTCAAGGCGGCGACCCGGTAGGCTTCTGCCATCGTCGGGTAGTTGAACGTCGTTTCGAAAAAGTATTCGATCGTGTTATGGGGCGCCGGCTGGTTCATGATCGCCTGGCCGATGTGGATAATCTCCGAGGCGTTGGCGCCGAAACAGTGGACCCCCAGGATCTCTTTCGTCTCGCGGTGGAACAGCAGCTTCAGCATCCCGACCGCCTGGCCGGTGATCTGAGCACGGGCCAGGCTGCGGAACTGGCTTTGGCCGACCTCGTAAGGGACGCAGGCGGCGGTCAGCTGCCGCTCGGTCTGGCCGACCGAACTGATCTCGGGACTGGTGTAGATCCCGGTGGGGATGTCATGCAGTCGGAGGTTGCCCTTTTTCTCGCCCAGGATATGCATCGCAGCGGCCCGTCCCTGCGTGTAGGCCGCGCTGGCCAGGGAAGGAAAGCCGATCACGTCGCCGACCGCGTAGATGTGGGGTACGGGCGTCTGGAATTGTTCGTCGACGACCAGCTGTCCGCGACGATTCGGTTCCAGCCCGATCGCCTCCAGTCCCAGGGTGTTGGTGTTGCCTTGCCGTCCATTGGCCCACAGGAAGGCGTCGGTCTTGATTTTCTTGCCGCTCTTCAGGGTCAGCACGACGCCGTCGTCGCGCCCTTCGACCGATTCCATCTCCTCGTTGTGGCGGATCACGATCCCCTGATCGCGGAGGTGGTAGGAGAGCGCGTCGATGATCTCATCGTCGAGGAACTCCAGCAGCTTGTCGCGGGTATTGATCAGGTTGACCTTGATCCCCAGGTTGCGAAACATCGAAGCCCACTCGACGCCGACCACGCCCGCCCCGTAGACCGTCAGCGAGTGCGGTTTTTCCTCCATTCCGAGGATCGTATCGCTGTCATAGATCCGCGGATGCGAGAAATCGACCTGCGGCGGGCGGTAGGGCCGGCTGCCGGAGGCGACCACGAAATATTCCGAGCTGTACTGCTTGCCGTCGATTTCGACGGTGTGTTCATCGAGGAACGTCGCGTCGCCTTCCAGGATCGGGACCTCGTTGCGATCGTAAAAGGTCTGCCGCATGTTGACCTGTTTGGCGACGATCGTCTGGGTCCCGCGGCGGAGCTGCGCCATGGTCGGGCTGACGCGGATCCCCCATTCACGAAACATGGGGTTGTTGAGCGCGGTCATCGTGCTGGTGATCGCCCAGCGGAGCGCCTTGCTGGGGATCGTGCCCCAGTGGGTGCAGCCCCCACCGATCGAGGTGTAACGTTCCGCCACGGCCACCCGCATGCCGCCTTTGGCGGCTTGCATCGCAGCCCCTTCTCCGCCGGGACCGCTGCCGATGACCAGTAAGTCGTAGTCGAAATTTGAAGGATTCATGGCGATCTGTCGGTTCAAACCTTGTCAGAAGCGGGGTAATCGAGTCTTATTCTGGGGCTCGGGGAGGGCGAAGCAACCGCCCCTCTTGCCCCCGGGCTCCTTCCTCTTGACCGATATTTTGGCCGTCATGCAAATCTCCGCGATTCAAATCGATGTGCGTCTGGGCGATCTGGAGGCGAATTTGCGGCGGGCTGCCGAGGCGATCGAGCAAGCGGCGGGGGACGGCTCGCAGCTGGCGGTCTTGCCGGAATGCATGTTGTCGGGCTACTGCTTTGA
>CAYNVI010000629.1:0-2844 GCA_964400585.1 uncultured Pirellulaceae bacterium
GGGGAACAAGAATTCGAAGGTCTTTGCAGGGAGCAGGGTCGCGTTGCCGCCGATTTGTACGCGTGGCAGCACCGTGCTTCCCGCCCCACAGAAGGCTCCGCTGCCGACAGAGACGCCACCGGTCAAGCAACAGCCGGGAGCAAGATGCACCCCATCTCCGATCCGGCAATCGTGGTCCACCAGCACCCCGGTATTGAGGATGACGTGGTCGCCCACCACAGCATCGGGCTGAATGACCACGCCGGCCATCACCACGGTACCGCTGCCTAGCCTCACGCCCTCGGCAACCGTCGCGGACGGGTGGCAAACGGTCAGCCAGCGGCAAGGTAACTCGGCCGCCCACGCAGCGCGATGCCGATTATCGCCGATGGCGATGATCCCTCGGCGCCCCGGGTCGTTTTTCAGCAGAGAGGGAGGCCCCACCACAGGCACACCATGCACTTTCGCTCCTTGCAACTGCGGGTCGTCATCGAAGACCGCTAAGGCGTGGTGGCCGGTCGCCCGCAGAACGTCGATCACGACTTTGGCGTGCCCGCCCCCTCCAATCACCGCGACGGTATCAGCCGGCAGCGTCTTAGGATCCGCGTCGCCGTCGCCCATGAATTCGGGCATGGTGGCATGCCCCTGACATTCGATTCCTTGGGGCCGCAGCAGCCGCACGCAGGTGAGCACAAGGATCTTCAGATCAAGCAGCAGACTGCCATGATCGACGTACCAAACATCGAGCGCAAACTTCTCGTCCCAACGCAGAGCGTTCCGTCCATTCACTTGGGCCCAACCGGTCAGGCCCGGGCGGACGACATGACGACGCGCCTGTTCGGGCGTATAACGCGGTAAATAACGCATCAGCAGCGGACGGGGCCCGACGAGGCTCATCTCCCCGCGGAGCACATTCCATAACTCGGGAAGTTCGTCAAGACTGGTCTTTCGCAAGAAACGGCCAAACGGCGTCAGCCGTTCGGCGTCCGGCAACAGATTGCCATCGGCGTCCCGTTCATCGGTCATCGTCCGAAACTTGAGCATCTCGAACGGCTTTCCGTCGAGTCCGGGCCGTTGCTGGCGGAACAACATTGGACGCCCCAGACGCCAGCCAACCAGCCCCCCGAGGAAAACCAGCAGCGGCAAGGCCAGCAAGAACGCGGGAACGGCGATCGCAAGGTCGAGGCTTCGCTTCAAAACTTGATTGCGCTGCTTCACATCGATCCTAATCTTAGGCGGTTTACAAAAAGAAAAACCAATCCACACCAAACGTATCTACAAAAGCCCCTCCCCTTGAAGCAAGACGAAAAGACTTCGAGTAGGAAAAACAGGCACGCGTGGTAAATTGGCGGCAAACGCCGTTGAGCCGCCCGCCGGCTCGATCTAGACTCTGCACGGTGCCCACACTGCGAGGCTGGGAGGCACCCGCCGCCAGAGGAACGTTTGCCATACGTCTCGCCGCGGCGGTGACCCCACGCCAGCCTGTGCCCTGTTCCCCCTTTGAGAAGGCAGCCACCTCCATGGCCTCGCTCAACGAATCGTCTGCCACCGCTCTCCACCAACGCATCGAAACGAAACAGGCCACCGTCGGGGTGATCGGGTTGGGGTATGTGGGGCTGCCGCTGATCGATGCGTTTACCCGGGGAGGGCTCGCTTGCGTTGGCTTCGATGTCGACCCGAAAAAGATCGAGGCCCTGACGGCCGGCAAAAGCTACATCAAGCATCTCTCCCATGATGTCATCCAACGGTGGCTCGACGAACAACGCTTCACCGCGACCAGCGATATGGGACGACTCGGCGAACCCGATGTCCTCCTGATCTGTGTCCCCACCCCGCTGACCGAGGCTCAGGACCCCGACCTGCAATACGTCACCGGGACCGCCGAAGCGATCGCCAAAACGCTCCGCGAGGGCCAGCTGATCGTCCTGGAAAGCACCACCTACCCGACCACCACCCGCGATGTCGTCGTGCCGATCCTGGAGACAAGCGGCCTCAAGGCAGGCCAGGATTTCTTTGTCGCTTACAGCCCCGAACGCGAGGACCCCGGCAACCCGAATTTCTCGGCCGCCCAAATCCCCAAAGTCGTCGGCGGGATCGATGCGACCAGCCGCGATCTGGCCTGCACGCTCTACAACCACGCCGTCGCCGGGGTGATCCCGGTCGAGAACTGCGAGGTCGCCGAAGCGGCCAAGGTGCTGGAAAATATCTACCGGGCCGTCAACATCGCCCTGGTCAACGAACTGAAGGTGCTGTTCGATTCGATGGACATCGATGTCTGGAGCGTGATCAATGCCGCCAAAACGAAGCCGTTTGGCTTCCAGGCCTTCTACCCCGGACCCGGCCTGGGCGGACACTGCATCCCGATCGATCCGTTCTACCTCGCCTGGCTCGCCCGCCGCCAAGGACTGACAACCCGCTTCATCGAATTGGCCGGCGAAGTCAACACGTCGATGCCGAAGTACGTGATCGAGCGGCTGGGCGAATTCCTCAACGAAGCCCGTAAACCGATCCGCGGCAGCAAGATCTGCGTCCTCGGCGTGGCGTACAAAAAAGATGTCGACGATCCCCGCGAAAGCCCGTCGTTCCACCTGATGGAAAGACTCCTGCAACGCGGCGCCGATCTCTCCTACAGCGACCCGCATGTCCCGACCCTGCCGGAGATGCGGCACCACGATCTCCCCGCGATGACCAGTCAAGAGCTGACCCCGGCGTTCCTCGCGGAACAAGACTGCGTGGTGATCGCGATCGATCATTCGGCCTTCGATTACGCGGCGATGTTCCAGCACGCCCCGCTGGTCGTCGACACCCGCAACGCGACCGCCTCGATCGCCGACCGCCACAACATCCGCAAGGCGTAACCGCCGC
>CAYNVI010000630.1:0-2838 GCA_964400585.1 uncultured Pirellulaceae bacterium
GTTGTGTTGTACTTAAAGCAGGGGCGTGGCCCGACCGGAAATTTTGAGCAAATGGGGCGAGTACGCGATGCACGAGAATCGGGGCGATCCCTGAGCCAATGGCGGAGCAACCGCAAGCCGACGACGAACTCAACGACTGGATTGGCTCCACGGTTCAGCAGGCGTTGGCTTATGCGCTGTCTTTGGTGCGAATTCGGGTCGAAGCCGAGGACATCGTGCATGACTGTTACGGCCGGCTGCTGGCTCGGGCGGATAAGTACGACTTGCCTCGCGATGGCTCGAAATTGTTGTTCAAAGCGATCACCAACGCCTGCATCAGCGCGACCCAGCGGCGCGCCCCCACGGTCAGCCTGGAAGCCACCACAAATGCGCACCCGGAGGACGCGACAGCGCTGGCAGACAAGGTGGGAATTCAGCCCGAGCAGCAAGCAATGCACCGCGAACTGGAAACGGCCCTCGAAACGGCCTTGGAGGAACTTTCGACCATGCAACGAGCGGTGGTCGAACTGCGCGGGCTCGGTTTTTCATTGGTCGACGTGGCCGAATTGTTAGAGATTAGCGCCGCCAATGCTCGCACCTTGCTGTATCGCGGCCGAGCCCGGCTGTCCCAACGATTGCGGCCCTTTTTGGAGGAGAGCGTCAAGTGACCGATTCCGAACCCAGAGCTAATAAGCCGAGCGGAGACGAAGCGATCGACCGGATGGTTGCCGAGCACATGGATCGACGGGCACGGCAGCTGGATGCCGGGTCGCTCCTGGCACGCATTCGACTTTCGCGGCAGGTCCAGATGGCTCTCGCGCCTGCCATGCCGCAAAGTTCCGCAGGCGGGCAACCCTCGCCCGGCTCACTAGCCGAATCGGTTTCAGATAGCGCAGTGCGGCGGCATTGGTTCGCGACGATGTCGTGGCCGCTATGGAGCGGGCTGGCGTTGTTGATCGCGTTTTTCGTAGGCCACCACTGGGGCGGCCTGCCCGCTAACGCGGCGTCCGCATTGCGGGACTTGCAGGCGGTCCATCAGAGCAACATCGACCGCTGTTATCGGGTTCAGTATGCACCGGACCCTCGGTTCTGGGACGAGTCGAACCGGCTGGAAGGCCCCTCGAACAGTATCCTGTGGACGCGCGGCGATCGGTTTCGGTCCGACTGCACGCTGGCCGATCTGCGGCTGAAAATTGGCCGTGCCGAGGATGGCAGCTTGTGGATTGTCCCTTCGCCGGAGAAGGGAAAAAAGGGGATTCAGTTCTCCAGCAGTCCGGCGAACCTTCCGCGCGAAGTCTCGCTGTTGTGCGCGGTCAACGCGATGACGGTGCCGCGGTTGGTCGACGAAGTGCTAGCCGATTTCGAGCTTCGCGTCGATCGTTCTCGGACCGGTTCCCAACCGTCGCGGACCGCGGTCTGGGCCACCTTGAAGCCGGGGCATACGCACCCGTTGATCGAATCGGCCTTGCTGGAGATTGATTCCGAAACGGGGGCCCTGATGGGGTTGGTTCTGTCGATGGTGCGCGATGGTCAGCCGCGGGGAACGGTAACCTATACGTTTCTGGAAGCGGCCGTGCATGACGACGCCCTCTACAAACTGCGCACCCATTTGAACGAGGACGCCACGATTGAAAAACACTCCTTTCAGAATGCGCTGGAATCAACGGGCGAGGAACGGACGAAATGAACATGACTGACTCGAACTACCGAATCGGCAGGTGCCTGCTGCTGACGGTTTTCATTGGCTGGCAAGCGGCGGCCGCCCTTGGGCAAGAGAAACTGCGGGTCAAAGAGCAGCCCCAGCCTATCGGCGAAGCAGAACTCGCGTTCTTCGAGTCGAACGTCCGGCCGGTGCTGATCACGCACTGCTACGATTGCCATTCTTCGGAAGCGGGCGCGGCCGAAGGGGGACTGCGAGTCGACTCGAGGGAAGCGCTCCTTCGCGGCGGTGATCGCGGGCCGGCGGTGGTGCCGGGCGACCCGGCTGCAAGCTTGCTGATCACCGCCATTGCGCACGCCGACGCTGAGCTGAAGATGCCCCCCAAACAGCCGCGGCTTTCGGAGGGCGTGCTGGCCGACTTGAAAACGTGGATCGAACAAGGCTCGCCCGATCCGCGTGGCGAGAGCGAGGGGCCAGGAGAGCCCACGCCAGCCTGGGACAAGTCGTCGGCGGATGACCACTGGGCCTTTCGTTCGTTGCCGTTTTCGCAAGAGGGCGACCTCAAGCTGCCGGCGCTGCCAACCTTCGACAGCCAGAGTGACCGAGAATGGCCTCGACGAGACTTGGATAAGTACATACTGGCCGAATTGAACAACCACGACCTGGTGCCTTCGCCCGATGCCTCGCCGGAAAAGCTACTACGGCGGCTGCATTTTGATCTGATCGGGCTGCCGCCGACCCCCGACGATTTGCGGCAGTTCGCACGGTATATCGCGAAAGTCGGGCTCGATGCGGCGATCGAAGACGAGACGGATCGGCTGCTGTCGTTGCCCCAGTTTGGCGAGCGATGGGGACGCCACTGGTTGGATGTGTCACGGTTCGGTGAATCGAGCGGCAAGGAAGCGAATATCTCGTTTCCCTACGCCTGGCGCTATCGCGATTATGTGATCGACGCCCTGAACCGCGATCTGCCGTACGATCGATTCCTGACCGAGCAGATCGCCGGGGACCTGCTTCCCTACGAAGATGACGCCGAACGGGCGAGGTTGTTGATCGCCACCGGTTTCTTGGCATTGGGGCCGAAAAACCTGGATGAGATGAACCAGCTACAGTTCCTGGCCGACGTGGTGGACGAACAGATCGACAGCGTTACGCGGAGTGTGCTGGCCAGTTCGGTGGGCTGTGCGCGGTGTCACGAT
>CAYNVI010000631.1:0-2835 GCA_964400585.1 uncultured Pirellulaceae bacterium
ACATCGACCAATTCTTCCCGCGAATGCGGTTCGGCGAAGTAACGCGCCGGGCCACCGATCCCCAGCCAGGTCAGCGGGCCAAGCGGTTCGTCGAAACGAAACAGGTGGAGGAGATGTTCCGGAAATGGCATGGCGGATCAGGGTTCCAACGCACGAAGACAGGGGAAGGCGAGCGCGCGAACGGGCGTCGGTGGGCCCTGCGCTGCCGACTGCGGACCCCGAGTGTACAAAAAAAACGCGCCGGAGCACCCCGCAGGGGCTCGACGCGTTTCCGGTCGTTCGACCATGGCCCGCACCGCGGGGGGCAGGCGAGCGGGTTAGGAAGCGTCGGCAGCCGCTCGCCCGGGGCGGCCACGGCGGGCCGCCTGGAGGACCTTGCGGAGCTTGCCGGTGCTCTGAAAGCCGGTCATGTGGGTCCGCTTCCAGCGTCCGTCGGGGCGTTGCGAGAAGAGGATCACCTGCGGGATCATGCGGCCCCGTTTCAGTTGGTCCGCCAGTTGGGGTTCCGCATCTTGGTCGACGACGGCCAGGCTGACATCTTCCAGTTCGCCTTCTTGGGCGAGCGCACGTATCGTGCTCGACTTCAGGTTGGTACAGGCCGGGCACCATTCGGCACCGACCACGACCAACAGGGGCTTGTCTTCGGCGGTGGCGTCCCGGTAGGCGTCGGCGTAGCTTTGGGCGGCGGGCGGCAGGGAGGCGAGGGGAGAGAGGACCGTCGCCAAGGTGGCGGTAAGCAGCATCGAGACCATCGCGAAATCCATCCAGTAGGGAAAAGGAAGATGCTCAAACGCAGGACGCCGACCGGCACCCTGCCGGCTTGGAGGTGGATTCCGCCACCTCCCTCGTTCTGGAAACGTCCTGTCCGAACATCCGCACGTTCTCATCTTTGCCGCGAGAGTTTAAGGGCGTCTGGCCGGCTCACAAGGGCCTGGCCCGCAGAATCCGTAAAATCGCGTTCGCTACCCGAGCCTATGCGTTCTCCCCAGAATCCCTCCTGTTTTTGCTGGTATTGTCGCTAAACTGAAACGATGCCTTCGGTTAGATAATCACGGCCGCGCGAACTTCGACGCGTTGTCCACCATGGTAGCCGAGCGTTCGGCTGCCGAGCATGGCGGCAGGCCCGCGACGCCCGCCTCGCCATTGCCCCAAGGAATGATTGATGAAGCTGCCTATCGGACTGATCGGCTTGGGGGACGCGTGGCAGCACCGCCACCGTCCCGCTTTGCGGATGCTCGATGATCGCTTCGACGTGCGGGCGATCTATTCCAGCGTCTCCCTGTTGGCGGACCATGCCGCCAAGGATTTCCAGGCCCGTCGACTCGACGGGTTTCGGGAGTTGGTCCGGCGGCGGGATATCGAGGCGGTGCTGATCCTGGAGAAGAGTTGGCAAGGCTGGCTGCCGATGTTGGCAGCTTGCGAGGAAGGGAAAGCGGTCTACTGGGCGGCGGACCTCGATTTCGCGCCCCCGCATGCCGTCGCCCTCAAGGAACGGGTCGATCGCTCGGGTGTCGCCTTCATGGCGGAATTTCCCCGCCGCTGCGCGCCGGCCACGCTCCGTTTGAAGGAACTGATCGCCACCCGGCTGGGACCTCCGCAGCTGATTTTCTGCCATCGCCGGCTGCCGACCGGCGATCCGACGACGCCGCGACAACGGCTTGCCCGGCGGCCCAGCGGCCAGGTCGCCACCCCTTCGGCCGATCGGGAACTGGTGGAGATGATCGATTGGTGCCGCTATGTCGTGGCTCGTGATCCGGCGGCGGTGACCGCCATCGAGCATGCGCCGCGGGCCAGCCGATCGTATCGCAACATGACGTTGCATTTCGATGGCGAGGCCGCGGGGAATCCGGTCACGGCGCAGATCAGCTGTGGGCAATACCTGCCCGCCCAGTGGCAAGAAGCGATCGGCTTCCGTCCTCCTTCGGGGATGCAGATCTGCTGCGAACGCGGGGTCGCGTTCGTCGATCTCCCCGCCAGCGTCGTCTGGTTTGACGAAGCGGGGCGGCACGTCGAATCGCTGGAAAGCGAATTGCCGGTGGGAGAGCGTTTATTGACGCAGTTCCACCGGGCTGTGACCAGCCTGGTGCGGAAAATGGGCGACTTAAACGACGCCTGTCGCGCTTCGCAGATCGTGCTCGCGGCGACCCAGAGCGCGCATCTGGGGCAACGGATCGAACTCGACTTCGGCGGTTGACCGCCGGGCCGCGCCCCTGCGATCAGCCCACCGCGAAGCTGCGCCGATCACTCCGCAGATCCTTTCCGCGGGAAGCGATCCCAGGGGAGCGTGTTGGCGACGTGGGCGGCGGTCAGCCCGCCGCGGCGGGCTTGCACGATCCCGTACCGGATCACATCCAAGCCTTCGATCGAATGGGCATCGGTGTTGATCACCACGGGGATGCCCATCCGCTTGGCCGTCGCACAGTGTACGTCGTGCAGGTCGAGCCGGGCGGGGTTGGCGTTCAATTCCAGCAGCGTCCCGGTGTCCTTCGCGGCGGTGAAGACGGCTTCCATATCGATGTCGTAGGCGGGACGGCGATTGATCAGTCGACCGGTCGGGTGGGCGATGGCCGTGACCTGGGGATGGTAGATCGCCCCCAGCATCCGTTCGGTGATCTGGGCACGAGGCTGCCGTTGGCCGTAGTGGATGCTGGCCAGGACCCAGTCGGCTTCGGCCAGCAGGTCGTCGGGGAGATCCATGCCTCCCTTTTCCAGGATGTCGCACTCGATTCCTTTGAGGATCTGCAAACGCCCCTCGTATTCGGGCCGGATCTCCTCGATCGTCTCCCACTGTTCCCGGAGACGCTCGGGGGTCAGCCCGCCGGCCATCGAGACCCG
>CAYNVI010000632.1:0-2835 GCA_964400585.1 uncultured Pirellulaceae bacterium
CTAAGCAGTACACCGCGATGCGTCCCGTCACCACGATGGAAAACCAGACGGTCGTCGCCGTCGGCTACGTGCCCCAACAGGTGGTCACTCCCGGGACCGTCCAGTACGGGCTGTCCTACGTGCCCCCTCGCTACAGTCCCGGCCCGCTGGGGCTGTTGGCCTATCGCCGTCCCGGCGCGCTCGCCTGGACCCCGCAAGCGACGCCGCCGACCGTCCAGACCCAGATGGCTTACCGCCCCAATTACATCACCCAGCAGGTCGCCAAGACGTCATACGTCCCCGAAACGGTGCAACAGCAGGTGCCGGTCCAGGTCACGCGGATGCAAAACGAAGTCGTCTCCCAGCGGGTTCCCATCCAGGTCACGCGGATGCAAAACGAAACGGTGACCCAAAAGGTACCGGTTCAAGTCCAGCGGATGGAAGCGGTCACCGAAACCCGCAAAGTCCCCTACACGGTCCAGCGTCCCGTTACCGAAACCTCCACCCGCAAGGTGCCGGTCAAGAAGTACCGCTGGGTCACCGAGGAAAAAGTCCGCAAGGTGCCGGTGACGACCCGGCGAATGGTCTACGAAACGGAATCGCGACCGGTGGAAGTCCGCTACTACGAACAGGAAAAGGTCGTTCGCAAAGTCCGCGTTCCCAAGACCGTGCCGGTCTGGGTGGAATACGAAGAGACACGGATGGTGCCCCGCCAAGTCGTGCAGCGGACGCCGCTGAATTACTACGACCCCTTCAGCGCCTCGATGATGCACGGCTACTCCGCCTTCGAAGGGCAAGCGGTCCCACCCGAGGAAGCGGTCTCAGCAGCCAAGGAGCCGGTCGACGGGGAATCCTCGGTGCTGGAGTCGTCCGAAGAGGGGGCTGCCGCAGACGACGCCTCGGCGGACGAGGCTGCCGACTCGGACGGTGCAGGGAAAGCGGATCCGGAAACGCGTTTGGAAGGGGTCGACCTGGGAGCTCCCCAGAACAAGCCCGCCGCCTCGGAAAACGGCACCTCCGATGCCGCAGACATCAAAGACATCGAGGAGGCTCCGCCGGCCGCTGACGACGCCAACGAAGCCTCGGACACCGATCCGGTCGAACAGCCGACGCTCGGTTCGCCCGTCTCGCGCCGCGTCCGCTACCTCCCGGTCCGGCAACCGCTCGAGGTCTAGCGGGACAGCGCCCGGGCAAGGGGCGGCCTGGGCAAGGGGCTGATAAAAAAGGCTTCCGTAGCGGGGTCCGTCTCGCCCGCTGTTGCTCATCAGGCGAAGCGTTTTTTCGTCCCCACCACCAACGTCGCCGTGTGCCCAGCTTGGCACATGTTCAGCAGGCCACCCCGCGGCTCCGCGGGCTTCCCAATGACGGCTGGCGCGATTACACCGATTGCGCCACGGCCGTCGTCGCCGAGTGACTTCAGGAAAGCTTTCCGGCTCAGGGAAAGTGAGTCACCTGCCCGATCTTGATTGCGTGAACCGAGAGCCTCTCTGTCACCCCACGCGCTGCCGGTCATGGCGGCAACCCGTCGGTTCGTCTCTCGAGGAATCGAGCGACGCCGCCGGGGGATCGGTTTCTGACGTGGCTCTGCACCCGGGACTTCGCAATGGAACCGCGAGGTCGGCCAGGAGGCAAGGAGCGCCCGACGCTGTCAAATCCCTCCGCTGAGCAAATACACGTGACTCGCCATATCCCCAGCTACTTACGCCTCCATACCTCCGAACCGGCGTCCCGCCAGCAGGTTCCCCCTGCGTTCGACGAGACCGCCACCTTCTGGCAGCGGTACAGCGAGGTGACCGGCTGGCGACTTGATCATCGCCAGCGTCAAGCCTCCCGTCCGCGGTTACTCCCGGCGGTCGCCCTCGATCCGATGGCGGGCGTCGACGAGTACCTCGAATCGCCTGCCGTCCCTCGCGAGACGGCCGAGGCTTTGGCGACCGCGGCTCACCGGATCACCACGCGGCTCTGCGACGCGATGGAAACGATCCGCCTGCAAGACGCCGAATTGACCGCGCAAGCCGGTGCCTTGATGCCGGTTCAGCGGCGTGCCGAGTTCGCCGACAAACTGGAAGCGATCCTACGGGACGCGATCGAGGCGACCGGCTGCGACGCCGGGGCGGTCTACCTGATGGACGAGGAGACCACGGAACTGCGACGCCGCGTCCAAGTCGGTTTGCCCGAACCCCATTCGCTCGCTTCGACCCGCCCGATGCGCGGCGCCTTGGGTGATCTCGAAGCCCTGATCAACGGGGTGATGTCGGTCGACGATCTGGGCGGCCTCGAGGGCGAAATCTGGAACAGCCCCGAACCGTTCGCCAGCGGGATCTGTGCGGCCGTCGGCGAAGACGACCTGCCGCTGGGAACCTTGTGGCTCTGGAGCGTGCAGCCGCGGAGCTTCGAGGCATCCCACCGCGCCGTGGCGCGCTTGGCAGCCTCCCACTCGGTCAGCGAAATCGCGCGGGAGAACCTGAGCCGCCAACAGCAGCAGGAACGCAAGGCCAAGGCGACCCTCCGTTCCGCCTCCTCGTGGCAAGAACGGCAACTCCCGGTCGCCATGCCGCTGGCCAAAGGCTGGACGGCCGACGGCTGGACGGAAGCGGCGATGCCGCTCGCCAAGTCATGGTTCACCTGGGACATCCTTCCCGACGGCACGATCGCCGCGGTCGTCGCCGAAGCCTGCTCGCAAGAACTCGATGCCGCGATGATCGCCGCGACCGCGCGGGCCGCCTTCCAGTCGCATTCGGGCTATCCGCTCCGGCCGCGTCAGATGCTCCAGCGGATCGCCGACACGCTCTGGCAAACCAATAGCGGCCAGCAATTGGTTTCGCTCCTCTACGCCCGCATCGACCCGGAAACGGG
>CAYNVI010000633.1:0-2830 GCA_964400585.1 uncultured Pirellulaceae bacterium
CGATGCCGTTCGGCGCCTTCGCTGTCAAGCTTGCCCGCGGCGGGGGGCTCGGGGTCGGTCTCCGGCGCGTCGCGGCCGGCATCCGGCGAGGGGTCGGACGTCCCCTGGTAGCGGGCCAGCGGCGAAGCCCCCGCCTGGATCGTGGCTCCCACGCGGGTCAAAATCTCCAGCCCCGGCTCGTCGGGAATCAGCAGCTCGGTACGCGAACCGAGTTTGATCATGCCGAACATTTCGCCTCGCTCCAGCGGATCTCCCGGGCGGACCCAGCAGACGATCCGGCGGGCAAACTGCCCGGTGATCTGGCGGATTTTCATCAACCGGTAGGGCGCGGTGGGCTCTTCGAGGGTGATTTCGAGCTGTTCATTTTCCTGCGCCGATTCGACCCGCAGCGCGTTGAGGAACTTGCCTGGCCGGTAGCGGACACCCAACACCCGTCCCGCGGCGGCGGCACGGTTGGCATGCACGTTAAAAATCGACAGGAAAATCCCGAACTGCACCGCCGGGCCGATCTCCGGGTCCTCGATCCGCTCGATCAAGACGAGTTTGCCGTCGGCCGGGGCGACAACCATCCCCGTTTCCGAGGGGATCGCCCGCCAGGGATCGCGGAAAAACCAGATCACCAGCCCCAGCACGACGGCCGGGGGGAGGGCCGCCGGCCACCACAGCCAGGCCAACAGGATCGTCAGCAGCAGGAAGAACCCGCCGATCAGGAGCAGTTCCGCCAACCCGACCCGCACGAACGGGAGGCGATCGCGCCAGGCAAACCGGTCGTCCTCGGCCGCCCACCAATAGGTCGCTTGGTTGCGGTAGTACTTGACGTCACGGGGATCGATCGGGTCGAAAGGGATGCCCCCCGCCTCGCCTTGCCGGCAGGCCTGCATCCGCTTGACGTATCCCGGGCGGAAGGTCCGCAGCAGGCGTCGGCGCAGCCTGCCCCAAGCAAGCTCGATCTCCATCACCGGCCCGCCTCCCGGTTGAATATTGCGGACCGAGGGGTCCATTTCTCCCAGCGGACGGGGGGGCGAGGCGAGAGCCGCGGGCTCCGCCGCCGGGGAGGATTGGGGCGCGGGAGGGGTGAAGGAGGAGGGGGATCCGTCGGTCATACTGGGAGCGGCTGAGGGGCGGGCGTGCGAAGCATCTTCGGCGGCTCGCGCCTCGACGGGCCACCACAGGAGGAAAGCTTAATTTAGCAGCAACCGCGGCTTTCGTCGCCCGCTATACTTCGGCTTTTCCGGCGCCCCCCACCCGCCCTCCAATTGTTTGCACACGCCCGGCGAGCACGCACCCCTTCGACCCTTCGTCCCGACCGACGCTGATGAATCCTCGCTACCTGGTTCCCTTCCATCCCAAACGCAACGCCCATTACTTTACCGATCTGCTGGTGATCGGCGGGGGGCTGGCGGGCTTGCGTGCCGCCCATAGCGCGATGCCGCACCAGCAGGTATTGGTGGTGACCAAGGACCAGTTGCGTGAATCGAACAGCAACTATGCCCAAGGGGGGATCGCCGGTGTCCTCGGCCCGGACGATTGTTTCGAGAACCACGTGGCCGATACGCTCACCGCCGGCGGCAACCTGTGCGATTCCGAAGTCGTCGATATGGTCGTCCGCGAGGGGCCGCGGCGGATCGAGGAATTGATCCAGTGGGGGACGAAGTTCGACCAAGCCCCCGGCGGGTTGGCATTGGGTCGAGAGGGCGGCCACAGCCATCAGCGGATCGTCCATGCCCACGGGGATGCGACCGGCAAGGAGATCATGCGGGCGGTGATCGCGCGGACCCGCGCCTTGCCGAACATCCACATCTGGGAGCGGGCTTTTACGCTCGACCTGCTCACCCATGCCGGGCGTTGTCACGGGGCCGTGATCGCCGGTCCTCAGGGGCCGCCCCAGCTGGTGTGGGCCAAGCAGACGGTCTTGGCTTGCGGCGGGGCGGGCCAGGTTTTCCGCGAATCGACCAATCCGCCGGTGGCGACCGGGGACGGCTTTGCGCTCGCCTACCGGGCGGGCGTGGAGCTCCGCGACATGGAATTCGTCCAGTTCCATCCGACCGTCCTCTACATCGCCGGATCCTCCCGCAGCCTGATCACCGAAGCGGTCCGCGGCGAAGGGGCCCACCTGCTGGACAGCGAGGGCTACCGCTTCATGTTCGATTACGACTCGCGGGGCGAATTGGCGCCGCGTGATGTCGTCAGCCAATCGATCATCCGGCAGATGGCGGTCAGCCGGCACAACTGCGTCTACCTGGACATGTCGCACCTCGACGACGAGGCGGTCCTGCAGCGTTTTCCCGGGATCGCCAAGTCATGTCAGAAGTTCGGGCTGAACATCGCCACCGATCGGATCCCGGTCCGTCCCGGGGCCCACTACATGGTCGGCGGGGTGGCGGTCGATCGGGAGGGACGCAGCTCCTTGCCGGGGTTGTGGGCGGCCGGAGAAGTGACCAGCAGCGGTTTGCATGGCGCCAATCGCTTGGCCAGCAACAGCTTGTTGGAAGGGCTCGTCTACGGGGCGCACGCCGGCGAAGGGGCTGCCCGGGAGGCGGCGGAAATGCCCGACGCGATGACGGCCCTGCCGATCGAAGCGTCCGAACGGAACGGCTCCGGAGCGACCCTCGATACGGCCGATATTCGGGCATCGCTGAAGAGCCTGATGGGGCGGTTGGTCGGCGTGGAACGCGAGGGGCCAGCGCTCCGCGATGCGGTCAATTCGATCGACTCGTTCCGTGCCTACGTGATGCCGATGCAATTCGATGCGGCCGAGGGCTGGGAAGTGCAAAACCTGTTGCAGACGGCGCGGATGATGGCTTCCGGGGCGTTGGTTCGGGAAGAGTCG
>CAYNVI010000634.1:0-2828 GCA_964400585.1 uncultured Pirellulaceae bacterium
GCCTGTTCCTCGTCCCAACCGCGGTCGATCACAAAGCTTTCGCTCAGCACCTTGGCAAGGATGCGACGGTACATGTCGAACTTGGGCCAGACGAATTCGAGCTTGTAAGCGTCACTGTAATAGCCGATCTGCTTGGTTTGCGGCACCGCTTCCAACCGGGCCGCGGCGTCGCGTTCGATAAAGCTGGGCGTGTTGCTGTACCACCAATGGCCATTGGTGACGACGTTGGGAAAGATCCAGGCGTAGCTGACCAGCTCCTGATTGGTGACGCTGGCCAGCACGGAGATCGGAAAGGTCACGCGGGGGAACGCATTGAATAGCTCGCGATACTGGATCAGCGAAACGCGACTGTCGTACAGATCCTGCCCCTGGTAGACCCCCTCCGGATAGACCCCACGATTGACGCCGATCATCAGGTCAAAAGGGAGCCCAAACTGGTCGCACAGCTCGGCCAAGGTCCAGAAGACGCGGCGGGAAAGCGCGTCGCGATGGGCCGCCTCGGCCTCGGGCCCTTCCCGCAGCACCGCTGCGAGGGCGGTCGCGGCACGGCCGTCGGCCACCGGTTGCGGGCTGAACCCGGGGGGCAGCGAGATCGCGCAGGCACGGGCGCCCCGCGCGACGAAATGCCGAAACCGCTGCTCGAGCGCCTCCCGCAGGCTCCCCAGATCGGTCACCGCCACCCCGCTGCAGCCGGCCAAACGTTCCCGCACTTCGGGACGCGCCAGCTGAAAGACCAGCTCGTCGGTCCGCAAACAGGGGATGTAGGTCGTGCTGTCGAAACCTTCCAGCGGGTCGTCGAAATCGTTCGTCAAAAAGACCGCTTGGACGTTGCTCTGCGATAACACCTGGGAAGCCCACTCCGCCCCCCGCATCTTCTCCTCCGAGGCATCGAAGAGGGCTTCCCAGTTGGAAGTGTCCAGACGGTCTCCCTGGAAATCAAAAAACTGCCGGCAGATCGCGATCAACCAACCGTATTGCGCGGTGTTCTCCAGCGGCTGCAGCCCGGCCACCAGACGCTCCACCCGAGCCTTCGCGCTCAGCCCCACCTCCTCGATCTCCTCGCGGGGCATCCCCGCCGAGTGCGCCAGTTCGGTGTAGTAGTGATAGCCCAGGACATCCGCCAAGGTCGTCGACGCGGGGGCGTGCGGGTTGATGTGGGTATGGGGGTCGATCAAGCGGATCTCGGCGAGGGCTTGGTAAATCGTCTGGCGAAGCGTGGCGGACATGGGGCTTTCGCGGGGGAGGAGGAAGCGGTCAGGAGGAAGACGAAACGCGGGCGGCGACGCCCAAGAATAATCGGAGGGCCAACCGCCAGGAAAGCGGCGGCCGGAGGAAAAGCGGCGGCCGGAGGAAAAACGGAAAAGGGGCCAGGAAACGCTGGGCGGGCGAGGCGTCGGCAGGGCCGACGTCGACGGCCCCGGCGGTTCGCTTCCGCCCCGGAGAGATCCCCCAGCTCGAAAGGATCGCGGATTTTACCGGCGGGAGCCTCCGGTTTTCCCCCGTTTGGCCACAAAAAAGCAGATCGCCGGTTTCAGCTGCCTTACAATGAAACGCTAGGAGGGAGTCGCTGGTTTCACCGCAGCAGCGACCGACCTGCCGGACCGTCCCCTTCGCCTCCTTCTTCGGAATCCCGCCGCGATGCATCCCGACGAGCCGCGTGACGGCAACTTCCTCCGCCCCGGACAAGTTGAGCCGGACGATCCTCCGGCCGAGCGACGGGCGGCCGTCGAACCCCCTCGGCACGACCCCCCGCCAGAGGCTCATCAAGCCGAGCCTCCGCGAATCGAAGGGACTTCCCCACCGTCCGCGTCGCCACCGCTCGCCCCCTTCGCTCGCAGCCGCTCGGCTACCGAGTTGCCGGCGGAACCGGGTCGCGAGGCGGCGGCGAGTTCCTACCACTGCAGCGAGGTGCAACGGTTTCCCGCACCGCCCGCGGTAAGCGGATCGAGCGGATCGAGCGGACCGAGCGGACCGAGCGCGGCGGGCAGCGAAGCCCGGGATCGTTCCGCCGCGCCGCGGCGTCCGGCCAGCCGTCAGGAAACCAACCGTCAGGAAACCGGGGCGGTTGGCCAAGGGATCTACTTCCTGCTGATCGTCGCCTTGCTGTTCGCGGCCGCCCGCTTCTTGTTGCCGACGATTGTCGAGGAAGTGCGTTACAGCTGGCACCGGGGACAGCTCCGCGCCGAATACGAGACGAGCGGCGAAGGGCTGCAAAACGTTTCGCTCGATTCGCTCTCCCAGGCCTATCAGATGGTCACGCAACGGGTCGGTCCCAGCGTCGTCCACATCGAAGTCGAACGTCGCTTGACCGCAGAGGAAAAGGAAATCGCCTCGTTGATGCGGCGTGATCTGGGGACCCCGCACGCTTCCGATCAAGGGAGCGGGGTGGTGGTCGACGAAGCCGGCTACGTCCTGACCAACGAGCACGTGATCGCCGGCGGCGAATCGATCGAGGTCGCCCTCAGCGACGGTCGGCGGCTGCCGGCTCGCGTCGTCGGGATCGATCCGCTGACCGATTTGGCGGTTTTGAAAGTCGAGGCCGAGCGTCTGATCCCGATCGTCTTCGGAGACAGCGAAGAAGCGAACGTGGGCGCCCCGGTCTGGGCGGTCGGCAGCCCCTTCGGTCTCGATCGCACGATCACCTTTGGCATCCTCAGCGGCAAGCATCGGGTGGTCAAGGCGAGCACCCGCTACCAGGACTTCATGCAAAGCGACGTGGCGGTGAACCCCGGCAACAGCGGCGGCCCGCTGGTCGATGCCCGCGGGGAACTGATCGGGATCAACACGGCGATCGTCGGCGACACCTATCAAGGCGTCAGTTTCTCGAT
>CAYNVI010000635.1:0-2807 GCA_964400585.1 uncultured Pirellulaceae bacterium
GAGCGTAGCTCAGTTGGTAGAGCAACGGACTTTTAATCCGTAGGTCCAGGGTTCGAGTCCCTGCGCCCTCACTTCTTTTTGCCGCCTTCTACAACTGGCGGTACACCAAAGGCCGCCTTTTCTCGCTAGAATTGCTCCCGGACCGATCGGAAAACGCCCGGCGGTGCTGGTATACCGCCGAGGCCGATCACCGTCGCTTTCTACGAGCAGCGATGATGAGAAAGAGTCATCGCACTTCTTCTGCCATCGCAAGTGGGACCGTTCCGAACCACGCCATGGCGACTGTCGCGAGCAAGGTGTATCGGAGCATGGCTCTCGAATCCTCCTGCGGGTTGTGAGACGCACGTCGGCGGTAACGGGGCCGCCGCCAAAAAATTGGATCGCAAAACCCGGGTCATCGGCTGCTCCCGTTGACCGCTTGGTTCTGCCATTTTCGGGCTGGTGCTCGGCCCGTTCATCAAGCAGGAACCGCAATGCAGGAACCGTACGTTCCGCTCTGCCAATCGGAGAGTGTAGCCGATGGAGCGGTATAGTTCCCTCCGGGTCCCTCAACCGTCGCTTCACGTCCTCGTTTGCCTATGCACGATTCCTGTCAAGATCCGTGTGATGACGATGGAGGAGAATCTCGACATGGCATCTACCGAGGCAGAACGAAAATATGGCCGCTTAGCCGGGGTCTTTGCGGCAAGCGATGGCCGTCTCGGGGCCAGGCATCGAGTATCATCTTTGAGTGCCCCCCCGCATGCAGCGAGAGATCCGATGCCCAGGTTCGCCGATTTGCTTCCCCGATTTTCGCTTCGTGCCATGGTGGTTGCCGTCGCGGTTCTGGCGGCGGGCTTCGGTGCCTTGTGTCACCCGTCGCCTTTCATCGCAGCGTTGGTTTTCAATGCCGTCTATGTCGCGATTCTGGTAGCGACTTGTCTCGCGATCGGTTTACCGCAACCCCCCGGTCGTTTTGGCTAGCGTTTGCCGTGACGACTGCGGGTTTTCTAGCGGTCCACGAATTGAGCGGCTCGCGGTACGTCACCGACGATATTTTTACGCGGCAGCTGCCGAGCGTTATCGATGACTTACTTCCTGAAGTCGTGGTCACTGGCGAGCCGAACACGACGGCCTATTTTCGAGACGACAGCAACCGTCGACCGATTTTCTTCCACCGGTTCGATCAAAGTGGCCGTCGCTCGGTTAGTGGATTCATGAGCGAGGAGGAGGCACAGGACAAAGGTGCCCTCGGCAAAGGAACCACGCTCGCGGACCTGCCACACCTTGATCATCAACCGGCAGCCGCTGCGCGACAACAATTGTTGCCATTCTTGCTCGCTGCCGTGAGTGGGCTGATGGGTGGACTTCTGGCTTCGGGAGTCCGTCGGTGGCCCGTTCGGGGCGGTGGAGGAGTCGGTGGCGATCGCGGCTGACGGCCAGACGATCATCGGTGGCACCGTTAAGCTTCGCAACAACAGCGCCATCGACGACGCAGCGCGACGACTGCTTTTGGTCCCCGCGAGCAGACCTACGGATCGACAATCCGTTTGGGTGGGCAAACGGCCGATCGGTCACCTCGTCAGCAGGGCGCCCAGCGGTTAGCCGCCGACTTCGGCGGCGGTGTGGCTGCGGATCTCGGTGACGGTTTGCGAGGAACCGCCGCTGCGAAGAAAACGATCCGCGGGGGCGGCCAAAATTTCCAGCACCGTGGGGGCAGCGCTGTGGCGGTCCGCTTTCACAAAGAAACCGTTGCAGGTAACCACCGTATCACGATAGGGCGGATAACGGAGCATCGTCTGATGGGCGGTTTTCATGTGGTAGTGCGGAATGGTGGGAAACATGTGGTGCAGCACATGGTTGTGTTCCCCAAACGGGAAAAAGATCTGCCGTTCCAGAAAACGAGCCTCGTACACCCGGCTGTTCGTGTAGTCGCCGGAGCCGGGAAAGTTGCCATGGTGGGCGATCTCCCGCAGGAATAGCACGACGGGGTAGAAAGTCAGCAGCGGCACCACCCAAAACAGCAGGTAATGGAGCCACCAGCCGCCCAGCGTGAGGATCGTAAACAGGGCCCCGTAAAAACCGAGCCGTAAAGCCCAAACCGTCTTGGTGCCCAAGGCCGTCTGCCGCTGCACCGGGCGGACGTCCATCGTCAACACCACGTACATGGCCCGCCCCTTCAAGTAACTGATCGCCTTGTGAAGCAGTAACTGCTTGAGCACGTAATCCCACAAAAAGCGACCTTTGCTGATCGGGAAGTCCCGCCGCTGATGACGGGTCAAACGTTGCAAGTCGGGGTCGTGTTCCGGATCGTTGACATGCCGGTGGTGCCCCCAATGCCCGATCCGGTAATTCGCGATCGCGCCGAACAGGGGAAACAACAAGAACAGGTTCGCCGCCACATCGTTCAGCACCCGGTTCTTGAACAGCAGGTAATGGCTCGCCTCATGCACCAACACGCCCAACCGGTTCTGCACCCAGGCCCCGATCACGAACACCGCCAGCAGGTAGACCGGAACCATCCAGGCCAGCGACCAGCCTTGCTCCAGGCGAATCCGATTGGCCGCCAGGCAGAGCGCGATTGTCGCCGCCAGGATCGCGTATTCCAGACCGATCCAGAACCAATTGGTCACGTTGTCCGGCCGGCATAACCGCTTGATCGCGGCGAACATCTCCCGTCGCTCCAGCTCCGGGGGCTCGACGCCCGCTGGCTCGACATGCGCTGGCCCGACATGCGCTGGCTCGACGTGCAGTGGAAGGCGGGGCATACGGGGGCTCGCAAAGCAGGATAGAAAACCAGGGACCGCTTGGTATGTTAGAGAGGCTCG
>CAYNVI010000636.1:0-2802 GCA_964400585.1 uncultured Pirellulaceae bacterium
CCCCAGCCACGCCTCCAGCCGCCCCCCCAGCGCTTCCAACACCGTCGAGATGACCAACGAGACCAACAGCAGGAAGCCCAGCCCGAGGATCATCGCCAGCGACAGCAAGCGTTTGCGGAGCACGCTCCAGACCCCTCCCCGCTCCGGAGCGGGCTCCACTTCCCAGACCAGATTCAAGGCATCCTGCAGCGACGCGACCACCCCGGTGGCACCCACCACGATGCCCGCCAGGCTCAGCAACGATTTCCAGCCCAGACCCCCTGCCTCGCGTTCCCGCTGCAGGATCTGAGTGATTTCGTCACTCGCCGCCTGGTTGCCCAACAGCCGGCCGGTTTGCTCCATCAGCAACGCCTCCGCGCGTTTTTCGGCCTGCGATGATTGATAAGCCAACGACATCCCGATCGTCAGGATCATCATCAACAGATACAGCAGCGGCGGCAGCGCGAAGACGGTGTAATACGCCAGGGCGGCGGCCAGCGTGGTGCAGCGGTCTCGCAAAAACTGAGAAAACAGGGTGTTCAGAAAGTCCATCGTGCTCGGAAGGTGCAGACGAAATGCCCCGCCGAAACGAGGCCTGAAAGAACGGTTGAAGACGCCCCGGAAAGGGGGTGCGCAAGGCGGCTCGTTACCCGACGTGTCACTACGCGAGATGTCACTCGCCCCCCCTCCCTGTTCGACAGGGATGGCCGGGAAGCCGCGGGAAACGAAGCGGAGCAGCGGGCCGGCACGGCAGTGAGCCGGGGCCTCGACCCCCGTAACGATTCCAGCGCAGCACAAGTCACGAGGGAGAGCAAGTCACGTAGGAGAGCAAGTCACGTACCTTCCTTTGCTTGTTTGGCGCTTGAATCGGAGCGGTGCTTGAATCGGCAAGTCATCGACCGCTGCGGTCGCCCCCGCGCGCTGCCGTCCTGCCGCGGTCGGGACCGCGCGCTGCCGGGCGTGTGCCGGCGGCGGATCAGCGGGCGCGAGGGGGGGAGGCGGCGGTGGGGAGGCGGGTGATCGCGCGTCAGGGGCTTCGCTCGCCGGGAACTGGCATAAGCCTTGCGACGGGAGATCTCCTGCAAACGTCCTTCGCAACCGGTGTGGCGGCAGAGGACGCGGTTGAAGGGGATCCCTTTTGCGGCGTCGCTCGGCCACCGCCCGCTTGCTCTTCGATTCGAAACCCTAAAGTAAGGATCCTCTGATGATTGCTCGATTTTGGACTGCCACCGCGGCCTTAGCCGGCTTGGCGTTCGTCGCGTCCCCCGCGCTGCTTCACGCTGACGAACCATTCTACGAAGACACGCAGTATTACGAAGAAGATGCGTGGTATGACGTCAGCGAATGGTTTGATGGCAATGATTACAATCCCACCGACGAAGCGATCGGACGCTGGGATGACGAGACTTACGATAAGTCCGACGCGATCACTTCCGCCGATGATGACGATGTCGTTTTCCCGGCGGAAAGCGACTACGGTTACTTCGATGCGGACGATGAGACCGACGACTGGTACTACGATTACAACGACTACGCCTATTCCGACTGGTCGGACCTCGACGAGAGCGGCATGTATGAATACTCGTCGCAGTACTACGACACCGACAACGATGGTCTCTACGACGCCTTTGCCAGTTTCTACGACAGCGACGGCGATGGGTTTTACGAGGACGTCAATTACTACGCTTTCACCGACACGGACCAGGATCGTCGCCGGGTCAAACGACAGGCCACCCGAGACCAAAAGGATCGCCGGGCCAATGTCTTGACGCTGGAAGGGACGGTGCGATCGACCAAAACGGTGGAGATGCGCAGCGGTAAGACGTTGGTGCTGCGTTTGCAGGGCACGGAAACCGAACAGCCGTACGCCGTGGACTTCGGTCCGGTGGAAGCCCTCGCGAAAAAGCCGAAAAAGGGAGATCGCCTCCAACTGACCGGCCCGGTCATGAGGTTCGGGGATCGCCAAGTGCTGCTCACCCAGCAAGCGGAAATGCAGGGTCAGCAGATCAACATCGACCGCAGCGCCCGCCAATACACCGGCAAAGTGGTCAGTCAGAAGCGAGCCAAATTGATGGGCCGGCAGCACCACTTGATCAAGGTGAAGACCGAACAGGGGAAAAACCTGATGGCCGATGTCGGGCCGCGCAGCCGCTTCGACGCGAAGCTGAAACAAGGCGATCAAGTCACCGTCACCGGTCCTGCGATCAAGCTCGAAGATCGCCGGGTCCTCGTCGCCAACCGCGTTCGTCACGATGGCAACACGATGACGATCGATCGCAGCCCCCAGACGGAAGCGTCGGCGGGGACGACGAAGGACAAAGCGGATCGCCAACGGTCAAAGACAAAGCAGGCGAGCGATCAAAAGTCGAACAACAAAAAATCGAGCGATCCAAAGTCGAACAAGAAAAAGTCGAACGACAAAAAATCGAGCGATCAAAAGTCGAACGACAAAAAGTCGAAGGGCGAAGATGCATAGCGGAATGGGGCGTGTCCCGCGGTGGGCCGGCGGCTAGCCGACGGGAATCATGAACCCTTCGAGCCCGTCATGATCGCCTGCGGTCGTGACGGGCTTTTTTTGTGTCCCGATCGTGCTGAAAGGCAGTGCGGGGAACGCGCGGGGAACCGCGGAAGCAGCCGGCACGAGCGGCCGGCCACCGCGGCGGTCGAGCCCACGGTAGCGGCAAGAAAAACCGTTACTCGATCGCCACTTTGGCCAGATAGATCGCGGTGGCGGCGGGGATCTCGCTCGTTTCGTGCGCCGAGTAGTAGCTCACGTAGAGATGATCCTGGTGCCAGACGAGCCCGGGGTAGCTGGTGTCGCCG
>CAYNVI010000637.1:0-2801 GCA_964400585.1 uncultured Pirellulaceae bacterium
GTCGTCACCCCAGGTAGGCGGACGACGAAGGGCGTCCGGACGCCACTGTCGTAAACCGTCGTCTTGCAGCGAGGAAACGGACGGCCGTTGTCGCTCATCACCACGATCATCGTCTGCTCCAGCACGCCTTGCCGCTGCAGTTCGCTGACGACCTGGCCGACATGCAAATCGAAGCGGGCGATTTCGTCGTAGTACATCGCCAAATCGCCGCGGACGATCGAGTTGTCGGGCAGGTAGGGGGGAACCCGACTCGCGTCGGGATCGTGGGGCGGGTCGAAGGCGCCTTTGGAGTAACCGCGGTGAGGATCGGTGGCCGCCAGCCAGGCGAAGAAGGGTTGATCCTGCGGACGTTCCTGCAGGGCTTCGATCCAGCGGCGGCTTCCTCCCGGGCCGATCTGCTTGGAAAGCACCCGGTCGAACTGATCGACCACCTGGGGACCCAGGTGCCATTTGCCGCTGGCGACGGTCCAGTAGCCGGCTTCCCGTAGCGGCACCGTGACCATCTTTTGAGAGGCGGGCAGCGGCATGTGCAGCTCGCGGGCTCCGGTTGCACTCGGGTACCGTCCCGTCAGGATGCTGCAGCGACTGGGGCTACACGAGCTACAGGTCAGCATGGCTTCGTCAAACCGCATCCCGGCAGCCGCCAATGCATCGATGTTGGGGGTCTGGATCGAGGGATGGCCGTACGCGCCGCAATCATCCCAGCTCATGTCGTCGGCGATCATCACCACCACGTTCGGCCGGTCCGCAGTCTCCGCGGCGGTCGCGGGAGCCGCGACGGAGCCCGCCGACCAGGCCAGCAGGCAGACCAAGGCGCCGCGCAGCGACGCGGTCCGATGTTTCCAAGCACGAGAATAAGCAGGTATGCGGCACACGAGAAAACCTTGCGAAATCAAAAGAAAGCTGAAAGGGGCCAGACAACCCAATATACTTGTCCCTACTTGTCCGCGGGGGCTGCGAAACACGGGGGCATGGTTTCGTCTCGCAGGCGGGCTTTCCTCTCGCCGGCGGGCAACGCGAACGCGGACAGTCCGCCCCACGGTCTGGTTCCTTAGCCTCAGCCACGATCCATCGCCATGAAGGTTCTGATTGCGGAAGACAATGCCCTCTGGCGGCGGTTGTTGGTTCAGCAACTTGCCAAGGATGGGTACGAGCCGATCGAAACCGAAGACGGCCGCGAAGCGTGGCGGCTGCTGCAGCAACCGGAATCTCCCCGCCTGGTCATCCTCGACTGGTTGATGCCCGAGCTCGAAGGGATCGAAGTTTGCCGGCGGGTGAAAGCGGACTACGATCGGCCGTTCACCTACGTGATGATGCTGAGCGGCCGGGATACCGACGAAGATCTGGTGGCAGGGCTCGACGCGGGCGCCGATGAATATCTCACCAAGCCGGTCGATCCGCGGGTCTTACGGAGCCGTTTGGGGGCTGCCAAACGGATTGTCGAAGCGATTCCGCCCGGCCCAGGAGCGTATCCTCCGATTCCCGGTTATGCGATCGAGCGGATGCTCGGCAAAGGCGCGTTTGCGACCGTCTGGCAAGCGAAGCGGGAAGCGGAACCCTCTCCCGTCGCCCTCAAAGTCCTCCGCGTCGACCTCGCCACCGCCGACGTGTTCGAACGCTTCGCCCGTGAAATCGAAGTGATGCGGCAGTTGGACCATCCGAACATCGCGGCGGTGCTCGATAGTCGGATCGACCAAGGCGTGGGTTTCTACGCGATGGAGTTGATCGAGGGGATGACGCTCGACCGCTTTGTCCGCAAAGAGAACCCGACCGGCGCCGCGATTATTCGCCTGGTCGCGGACGTCTGCGACGGGCTGCATCATGCCCACCAACGCGGGGTCATCCACCGGGATTTGAAACTGTCCAACGTGATGGTCGATCAGGCGGGACATCCCAAACTGGTCGACTTTGGCTTGTGCCAGGCGATGTTTTCTCCGGCCGCTGGCGACGGCTGGGGGGAAACGATGTCGCGGGCTCGGATCGGCTCGCCCCGGTTCATGGCGCCCGAACAGCTCCGTGGGCAGAATGGTCAGCTCGATCGCCGCGCCGACATCTACAGTGCGGGCGTCGTGTTGTACTTGAGCCTGCTGCGACGGTATCCGCAACGGATCGAGGCCGAAGAACGGGATGAAGCGATTCGCGAGATCGGCGAGCACAAGCTCATCCCGCCGCGGGAGCTCAATCCGAAGTTCAGTCGGACGCTCGAAGCGATCCTGCTGAAGGCCTTGGCCGAACGTCCGGAGGATCGTTATCCGACCGCCGCGGCGTTGGCCGACACGTTGCGGCAATTCGTGCGCGAGCGCGGCCACCGCCCCGCTCCCTAAGCATTCTGCCAGCGAGCATTTCGCCCGCTAGCTGCCCGCGCGTCCTTTTTCCCTAGGCGGCCGAGCGTCCCCCCCCTGAGACACCCTCCTCCCGGGCATTGGTGTCTACACAATCCAGGCTGATCGCAGACACCCTCCCTCCCGGGAGGGTCGAGCGACAGCGAGGGGAGGGCCCTGCGAAGCGCAAACCAAAGACCCGCCTGGCAGAACCGTGCCACAAAGACACCCTCTAAGAGGGGGGGGCGCATTCTGGCGGGTGGGTTGTGGTCGTCATCGTGCCGCTGGCCCTCCCCTCGCTTAGGCTCGACCCTGCCAGGGGGGAGGGTGTCGCAGGTGCAGGGTGGGGGTTGGGACCGTAATCGGAGCGCTGACCCGCCCGTGCCGCTGACCCGCCCGTGCCGCCTCCTGCTTCACTCGACGAGCGGTCTCGTTCCCTCCGCCGCGGCGGCCATGCAGGTCGCCAACGCCGTCGCCACG
>CAYNVI010000638.1:0-2796 GCA_964400585.1 uncultured Pirellulaceae bacterium
GGATGCCGGAGCAGGAGAGGGACGAGCAGGAGAGGGACGAGCAGGAGAGGGACGAGCAGGGGAAGGGCGCCGGCGGCTGGCGGAAGATCGACAATGCGCGGCCGTATGGTCGCGGCGGGCTGCTGCCGATGGCGGTTTTTCTGACCAAAAATTCGCCGGGCTTGCGGACCAGCCCGGTGAAACGAGGCTACTGGGTGGTGCGCCGCTTGCTGGGCGAGCGGATCCCCCCGCCGCCTCCCAATGTGCCCGACCTGCCGGAAGATGAAAGTGCCCTCGGCGAGCTGACGCTGCGACAAACCTTGGCCCAACACCGCGCGCATGCCAGCTGCGCCGGCTGCCACGACCGTTTCGATTCACTCGGTCTGGTCTTTGAGCGTTTTGGGCCGATCGGAGAACGCCGCCAGCGCGATCTCGGCGGCCGCGCGATCGATGCTTCGGCCACCTTCCCCGATGGCAGCGAACGCGACGGCGTGGCCGACTTGCGAGAGTATCTCCACGAGGCGCGACAAGCCGATTTCGTCGACAACCTTTGCCGCAAACTGCTATCGTATGGCCTGGGCCGCTCCTTGCAGTTATCCGATGAACCGTTGTTGGAAACCATGCGCAGCGAAGCGGAAGCGGACGATTACCGATTCGCTCAGTTGATCGAGACGATCGTGACCAGCCCGCAATTCCTGAACAAACGAGGGCGCCGACCCGCGACGTCCGAAAGTGGGGCGACCAGCCCGCCAACGTCCAGCCCGCGAACGTCCAGCCCATCCACCGAGGGATCTTCCGGAAATGCTCGAGCGAACTAACCAGCCGCCGCTGCCCGCCTCAGCCGACCGATCCGCCCCGCGTGTTTCGCGGCGCACGATCCTGCAGGGGGCAGGGGTGGCGATGGGCCTGCCGTGGCTCGAATCGCTGCCCGTCTGGGGACAGCCCGCCGAGGCGGCGAGCGAGATGCCGGCGGCCCCGCAGCGTTTTGCCGCCCTCTTCATGGCTTGTGGCGTGAACGCCAATCACTGGTGGGCCAAAGGGGAGGGCGCGGCGATGGAACTGGGCAAAAGCCTGCAGCCATTGGCACCGCTCAAGCAGAAAATGAACTATGTCGAAGGCCTGTTCAACGAATCGGCGGTCGGCGTCGGCATCCATCCGGGTCAGACGGGGAACATCCTCTCCGGCGCTTCCCTGCAAAAAGGGGCGGAGTTGCGGGGTGGGATCAGCGTCGACCAGGTGCTGGCCAACGCGATCGGCCCCCAGACGGCCCAGCCCAGCCTGGTGCTGGGCTGCGAGCAGCCGATCACCGGCTACCACGAAACCAATTTCTCGATGGCGTACAGCTCGCACATCTCCTGGCAGAACGCGACCAGTCCGGTGCCGATGGAAGTCTACCCGTCGCTGGCGTTCGACAGCTTGTTTGACAACCGGGGCGACCGCCGCGACGCCAGCGTGCTCGATCGCGTCAAGGAGCATGCGGCAAGCCTCAGCCGGCGGGTCAGCGCCGGTGACAAGGCGAAGCTGGACGAGTATTTGACGAGCGTCCGCGAGGTCGAAAAGCGGATCGAAAGGAAGCGAGGCGATCAGCGAAAGGCGAGCCAACGGGCAGCCGACCGAGGCCGTCCGCTGGTCAGCATGGACCGCCCGGACAACGGTTTGCCCGAAGACATTCGGGAACACATGCGGTTGATGGCCGATATCGTGGCGCTCGCCTTCCAGACCGATAAGACGCGGGTCGCGACGCTGCTGCTCTGCCGCGACATTTCGGGGCTCTTCTACCCCTTCCTCGATGTTCGCAAGGCCCACCATTCGGCTTCGCACAGCGACTTGAACGACGACTACGAAAAGGTCACACGCTATTACGTCAGCCAGTTCGCCTACCTCGCCTCCCGCTTGGATGCGATGCCCGAAGGCGACCGCACCGTCCTCGACAATTCGTGTTTGCTGTTCCTGAACAACATGTGGTCGGGAAGCAAGCACGATTCGACGAAAGTGCCCCTGTTGATGGCGGGAGGATTGGGCGGGGCGATCGAAACCGGCCGGGTGCTCGATTACAGCGGGCAAGCCGACGAAGATCGCAAGCTGTGTGGTCTCTACCTGCGGTTGCTGCAGGCGATGGAGCTATCGGCCTCCTCGTTCGGCGATGCGGCGCAGCCGCTGGCGGGCGTCTGAGCTCGCCTTTTGATCGACCGCCGCGCCCTCCCCGCTGGAAAAGCCTGGGCGGATGCCACCGTTCGCAGCGGGGTAGGCCGAGGCGTTCGCGGCGCGGCGAGGGGGCGACCGGTCACCGCAGACCGATGATGCCAGCCGGCAAACCGGTCCCTCAGGGCACGCTCCTCAAGCGGCGACGTGAGCCGGGCCGTCCGGCGACTACTCCTCGGTTTTGCGGTGCGCGAGTCGATCGAGCAGGTTGCGGGTGATCTGCGTCACCGCGGGGTCCTCCCCGGCCAAGCCGTGCGCCCAGTCGGTGGTCCCGGTCGTGACCACGGTGCCCGTTTGGGTGTAGATCCCAAAGACCGCGTTGCCGACGCGGTCTTTGGGAAACCGCTCGTACCAGTGGCTGTCGCCCGGGGCCCAGCGCGCGGGACAGGTGCCAAGGATCGTGAAGCTCTCCGGCGTACCATCGCGATGTGTCGGGAAGGGCAGCTCGTCCCGCCACTCGATCTCACAACCGTCGCACTCGTAGCCGACGATCGTATCTTCGCCGCCAAAGCGATCGCCGCGGGCGAGATCGGTTCCCGCCAACAACCAGTGCTCGGGGCGATGCACCTGAAACGATCCCGGCCCCTCCATGAACTGCCCGTGACTGCGATGGTA
>CAYNVI010000639.1:0-2776 GCA_964400585.1 uncultured Pirellulaceae bacterium
CCCGGGCGATCGACATTTATCTTCAAGGAGAGAGTGTTCTGCCCGCCCCCGGAGTGACGCTCGGAAGCCAACTCGCCGGCATCTAACTGGACAGCGCCACTTTGCCTTGTAAACGCAGCATTTTACAGTGTTTCGTCTGGCGTGAGCGGTTTCGGCGCTAGCCGCCGGCTCGTCCACGAAAGGCCGGGGGCTAGCGCCCAATCCGCTCACAAAAAGTGGCGCTGTCCAGCTAGGCGCTGTCAGAAAACCGCCCCTGATCCTCTGCCTCTCCTCCGCGACTCGCTGCGTGGCGGGGGGCGAAGGGAGATCGCGGAGCCGCGACGCAAGCCGTTTTTCGGTTTTCTGACAAAGCCTAAAAAAACGCCAGGCGAACGTGCCGCCTGGCGTTATCGTGACGGGAAGCACCGCGGGTGGGCTTACTCTTCGTATTCCCAATCGACCGCCGGCAGCTCCTCGGCCTTGATCTTTTCGGCGAACGTCTCACCGCTCTCGCTCTTCTTCTTGCCGGCCTTTTCGAAAGCCGCCAAGATCTCTTTCTTTACCGCTTCCGGTTCGGCCTTGATCCGCTCTTTCGGGTAATCTTCTTTGTCCAGGTACTCGTGCAGGGCTTCGCCGTACTCGTTGCGAGCTTCCTTCTTGTCCGGATGGCGTTTGACGTGGCAGACGTAGCAGCCCGCGCGACGGGCCGTCTTGACGTAGTCTTCGCTGACGTCTTCGCCCAGGTACTTGTCTTTCCACTGCTTGCTGAATTCGCTGATCCCAAACGCCGGGGTGGCGAGCCAACAGAGCGTAAGAGCCATCAAAGCATAACGTTTCATGCGGAGTCCTCGAGAGAGTGGTTATCGGAGATGCTCAATACTAGACGGTTTCAAGCCGTCAGCAAGTCCCGATTAAATCTTGGCCAGGGGCAATTGTCAAACTGGGTCGACCGGCGGCGGGGATGCCTCGAGGGGCGGCAAATCGTCCTCGATGAAACCGGGCAGGACATTTCCATCCTGCTGAAAATCGCTCGGTAACATCAAATTGGCTGGTTTCAGCGGGGGCGCGGGCTGCGACCAGTTGATGATCGACTGCGGCGATCGCTCGGCCATCCATTCGGGGCGGTCGCGCGCCACCAAATCGAGGAGGCGAAACAGCCGCGAACCTTCCTCCTGGTCGGTCGCCCACAGCATCTGGTCGCTCCGTCCCGGCAGGGTGTCGTAATGGTTGCGTCCGCCCCGAAAACTGACGTACTGCCCGGCCGCCGAAGCATCCTGCAAACCGCGGAGCTCGACGTGGGCGGCGCCCATTTCGGTCGTGATCGCGCAGTCGGTCAATTCGCGGTCGATCAGCACCGGGCGGGGTCCCGAGGGCCCCAGCCGCAAAAAAACGAGCCCCATCGGCACCGAGGCGGTCACGTGATCCATCACGATTTTCAATTGCGTCAGTCCCACCTGGGGTTGGCCCGTCGCGCCGCCCGTTTCCAGCAGGCGGCGGGAGACCGCCAGGAAGCCGTTCTCCCAAAGGAACTGCAATTGGGCCGCCACGTCCATATGCAACAAAGTCATCTGGCCGCGGGCGATCACGTCGGCCAGCGAGATCACCACCAGCGGTGGTCCCACCCCCGTTTCGTCGCTCGAGCGGGAAGCCGCAGGTTGGTCGGTGGCGATGTCGAACGCGTAGATCGCTTCCCGCTGTTGGGGGTTGGCAATCGTGATCGCGCAGTCTTTCAGTTCGACCCCGCGGTTGGCGGACAAGGCAAACAGGGCCCCGCCGTTGACGGCGCCGGAAGGCACGGCCCAGTTGAAGCGGAGGTTCTCAAAGCGGACGCGACTGTCCGCCAGATCGATCATGATCGCCCGCTGCATCGCGAACAGCGGGATCTGCTCGAACCGGATCTCGACCCCCTCGCCAAGGCCGACGATTTCCAACCGCTCCTGACGGATCCGCAACGGTTCGTCGCAGCGGAGCGATTCGGCCACTTCGATCCGGCTGATCTGATTCGCCTGGGCCAGTGCGATCGCTTCCTGCAGGCTGCTGGCCGGAAGCGTCGCCGGGGAAAGCTCGCGGAGCGCGGCTCCCACGCGAATCCGCGTGGGAGGGACTTCCGCGACCGGCGGTTCCACCATGGTCTCGGCAGACGCGTCTCCCGCCATCGCCTGGAAATCAAAAGGCTGCGGCAAGTTGGCGTAGGTCGGCGGAAGCTGGGAAGAGTCGGTGACCGGGGGAGCGGTCGGAGCCGCTTCCTCGGACGCAGCGGAAGGGCTCGCGGGACGCTCGGCCAGGTTCGTGGGGGCGGGGTCCGCGGGCGCCGACGGCGGCGCGGCGCGTTCCGCCCGCTCGCCTTGGCCCGTGGTCTTCGCAGGGAGGTTTCCGGCCCCCGCCCGGGTCCTCGTCACCGCCGGCGGGGCGGGGATCTTCGCATCGACATTCTCCACCGACGAAAGCACCTTCAGCCAGGCGACACTGACCACCAGCAACAAGCTCGCTACCACCCAGGGAAGGTGCCGCTCCAACAACGTCGGCCAACGCGTCCCCGAGCTGACCGCCACCATCCCGACCGACTGAGCCCGCGACAGGTTCTCGCGGATCGCCAACTCATTCAGATCGGCGATCAGATCGAGTGGGTTGCCGTAGCGGTCCGCGGGACGCTTGGCCAACATTTTCCGCAAGATCGCCGAGAGGTTATCGCTGACCTCGGGACGCAACTCGATCGGATCGGGCGGGGGCGTATTACCGTGGCTGAGCAGTTTTTGCAGCACTGTCCCGCCCGGGAACGGGGGCCGTCCGGTCAACA
>CAYNVI010000640.1:0-2763 GCA_964400585.1 uncultured Pirellulaceae bacterium
CCGTGACCAGACGAAACGTGGGCAAGCCCGCTTCACGGAGCTCTCCCAGACGAAGCGAAAGGCCGCCTTCGAACAAGATGATCGCCACCGATAAGGAGACAATCGGGAACAGCAACCGCGGTCCGATCGCGTGCTCCACGGCTGCCCCCTCCCCCGCCGTTCCCGGCAGCACCAATTGCTCCAACAAGGCGTCGGGCGAAATCCATTGCCCCAACACGATTCCGAACAGCAGCAGCAGCAGGATCCCCGGCAACCCGGTCCGCCAAGCCAACCACTGCGCCAAGACCCCTAGGGCCGGCACGAGGGCAAGGTACGAAAGCAGTTCCATGGAAGGTTCTTCGAAGAGGAAACAACACGAGGGCGGGCAACACGGATCCTCGACAAGCAGGGTCGCGGTCGGGCTGCGACCGCCGCAACCGGGACGAGCCAAACCCCAAGGACGGGAATCCAAAGCCTGGAATCCCTAGCTGGACAGCGCCACGTTCCGTGAGCGGGTGGGCGCTAGCCCTCGGCCTTTCGTTGACGAGCCGGTGGCTCGCGCCGAAACCGCTCAAATGATCGATACACACCGCGAAAAACGGGATTTGCATCCAAACGTGGCGCTGTCCCGCTAGGAACCGTGCGGTGCGGTGAGACGCGCTCGTTGGTTCAATCGCCGGATCATCTCCGGCACGTCACCGGTCGCTTGAAAGACCTGCCGTTGCCGCGAGGCACAACTTTCGCCGTGGGCGAGCTCCCGGACGAATTGCAGTTCCGGCTCGCAGCCAAGATCCTCCGCCACGCCGGTCAGACGATCGACCAGCCCCTCGGCGATTTCGGTCACGCTCTGCACCCGATAGTCCACCGCGTTGACCAAGCTGGCCGACAACCCAAAGCGGGCCGCCCGCCACTTGTTCTGACGGACCATCATGGGGTGACAATCGAACTGGTAGGTGCCTTCGTCGATCTCGTCATTGAGGCTTTTGACCAGGCATTGGATCAAAGCGGTCAGGCCGCAGACTTGGTCCAGGCTTCCCGGCATGTCGCAGACCCGCACCTCCACCGTGCCGAAATTGTGATGCGGACGGACGTCCCACCAGATTTCCCGGATCGAGTTGATGAAACCGGTCTCCTCCATGTGGTTGACCAACCACACGTACTCGCTCCAGTTCCGCATCAGGGTTGGCAGCCCCGCGGTCGGTAGCCCTTCCATCAGTTTCGAGCGATACGACTCGAGCCCGGTATCGCGGTTTTGCCAGTAAGGACTACTGGTCGAAAGGGCCAGCAACGTCGGCAGGTGTTGCATGATCCGGTCACAGATCATCACCGCCTTGTCACCCGAATCGACGCCGACGTGGACATGCAATCCAAAGGTGATCAGCCGCCGGGCCATCTCCTGTAACAATTGGACCAGATTGCGGTAACGCTCGGTCGGCGTGACCCGTTGGTCCTCCCACAGGCTGAAGGGATGGGTCGCGCCCCACCACAGCCCCAAGCCGCTGGCATCGGCCGCTTGCTCCAACGGTCGCAGCTTCTCGCTCAGGTCGCAGCGGGCCTCCCCCACCGTGCGGCAAACCCCACTGATCACCTCCACGCAGCACTGCATCAGTTCCGGTTTGATCTGCTCGCGAGTGTCGCCGTCGAGCTGATCGAGCAAAGTTTTGCAGCCGCTGGAGAGCGCCTGGGTCTCGGCATCGACGATGCCCAGTTCCAGTTCGACTCCCAGGCTGGGGGATTCGTTGCCATTAAAGTGCAGCTTGGTCATGACAGGTTCTAGCGGAGCGGAGACGGCGGAGCGGACATCGCGGCCCGGCGGGTCGGATCAAAGTACTCGATCGCCGCCGCGGCAAACAATTTGGCGCCGATCTCCAAGGCGGCCTCGTCCACGTCGAATTCCGGGGTGTGCAGCGGTGCCTGGCCGACCTGCTCGCCGGCAATCCCCAAGCGGAACATGGCCCCCGGCAGATGTTCCAGGTAGTACGAGAAATCCTCGCTTCCCATGCTGGGGTCGTCGATCGTGACGGCCGCTTCGGGGCTGATCGCCAGGGCCGCCGCCTGACGCAGCAGCTGCACCAGCGGAGCATCGTTGATCACCGCCGGCGCCGCCACATCGAGCTGCAACTGGACCTCGCAGCCCGTTTCCCGCTGGACCGCCGCGCCGACATCCTCGAGCGTTTCCAAGGCCGTGCTGCGGCTGGCCGAATCGAGCGAACGGAGCGAGCCGCGGAGCTCCGCCGTTTCCGGGATCACGTTGGCGCTATGCCCCGCCTGCAACTGGCCGACCGACAACACGACGGTGCGATGCGGGTTGACGGTCCGCGAGATCCGCCGGTACGCCGATTGGACCCAGCGGGTGGCAGCGTCGATCGGGTCCCGGCAGAGGTGGGGCCGTGCCCCATGCCCGCCGCGGCCCTGGAACCGGACGTGGAACATGTCGGCGGCCGCCGTCAGGGCGCCTTCCCGCAGGCCCACCGAACCGACCGGAAAATTGGGGTCGACGTGCAACGCCACGATCGCTTCGACGTTGCGGAGAGCATGCTCTTCGATCATGTGCCGCGCGCCTGTCGCCAGCTCTTCCGAGGGCTGGAAGAGCGCCCGCACCGCGATCGGCCAGGGCAGCTCGTCACGGTGGGCCAATTCGGTCAACAGTTCCATCGCCGCGAACACGATGGTTGCATGCACGTCGTGACCACAAGCGTGCATCACCCCCTCGCACTGGCTGCGATAGTCGACCGATTTGTGATCTTGAATCGGCAATGCATCGATGTCGCCCCGCAACGCAAA
>CAYNVI010000641.1:0-2762 GCA_964400585.1 uncultured Pirellulaceae bacterium
AAGGCCTTGCGGGTGCGGAGGATCGCGACCAGTTCGCGTTGAATCAAGGGGGTCACAAGCTTCGCCTACGCGGGAGAGGATTCGGAAGCGGCCGCTTTCGCCTCGGCTTCGTCCTGACGAAGCACCGAGAGGAACGCATCTTCGAGATCGGTCTGGAGTTCGCGGAATTGCGAGACGCGCACGCCCTCCTTGACCAAAGCCGCCAGCAGGTCGCTCAGTTCGCCCTCCGAACGTGTCGTCTCGAACCGTACCATCGCTTCGGCGGGCGACGTGGAAACCGTCTCGTCTGCCCGCAACAGCTGGCGGAGCTGCTCGGCCGCCTGCTCCACGTCACTGCCGGCGGGCAGCTGCACCTCGACCGCCCGGCGTTGGCTCAACTGCCGCATGATCTGGTCCAGCGGTCCGAAAGCACGCAGTTTGCCATGCGTCACAATCGCCACCGTATCGCAGATCCGGGAGAGCTCCGGCAGGATATGGCTGGTGACGATCAACGTCTTCCCATCGGCCGCCAAACGGAGCAGCAAATCACGCATCTCGATCCGCGCCTGCGGGTCGAGTCCATTTGCCGGTTCATCAAAGATCAAGACCTCGGGGTCGTGCAACAACGTGCGGGCGATGCCGACGCGCTGTTGCATCCCATGGCTGAGACTTTCCACGTAGCGATCTTGCATGTAGGTCGCGCGGGTCGTTTCCAAGACCTCGTCGATCCGCCCCATCCGTTGCTTGCGGGGGATCCCGAAGGCCGCCCCGAAAAAGTCGAGGTATTCGCGCACCCGCATGTTGTCGTAGGACCCAAACCCGTCGGGCATATAGCCGACCAGCCGCTTGATCTTTTGCGATTCATGTTCGCAATCGGCACCGGCGATCTTGGCCGATCCGCTAGTCGGTTTGGCGAGCCCGACCAAGATCTTGATCGTCGTCGTTTTGCCCGCTCCGTTGGGCCCGATAAAGCCCAGGATCTGGCCCCGCCGCACCGACAGCGTCAGCCCCTCCAGCGCGGTCAGCTCGCCGTAGCGTTTGGTGAGGTCGTTGATCTCGACCACCGGTGGTTCCGATGTCACAGCAGGGATCCTTCAAAGCAAAAGGCAGCGTCGGGTGCAGGATGGATGGGATGATGAACGCCGGAAAGATCCTTGGCCACCGAGAAGGATTCGGCCGTGTATTCGATCGCCAAGCGATAAACATCAAGCGGGTCGTGATCAAAGCTTGTGCCGGTCATCGCTACCCCTTTCGATTACGAGCACGAATGGATTCAGTGCCAGAAGTTGATTCAGTGCCAGAACAAAGCAAATGCGGAGCCTTTCCAAGCCCCCTCTCCCCCGAAAAGGCGGCGCAAAAATCGCTGCATTTCGATTCGCAACCCACGCCGCCTTTTTGGGGGAGAGGGTTGGGGTGAGGGGGCACGCCGCCATTCAATACTGCTTGACCAGTAGATGTATTTCTCCAAAAAAACATTGACCGACTGCGAACCACGCCACGAGCCGACACCGTCCTGCGGGCCCCCTCACCCCAGCCCTCTCCCCCATGAGAAACGACCGCAGCGCGTGATGAAATGGCACATCCACTGAGGTCGTTTCTCACGGGGGAGAGGGGGCTTAGAAATGCACCAGTCTTCCTAACAATAAAATGTCGACCCATCTAATCCTCCGTTGCAGGAAGAGGATCGGCCGTCGCCAGCGTGCGGCCGACGACGTCCAAATGGGTCGATTCGATCGTCCATCCGCTGTTGGCGATCGTCTGGATCTCGACCTCGCGCGTCAGTTCCCCCACGACGATGTCCAGCAGCAGTCCCCCTTTCTCATCAAGCCCCAGGACGGCAGGGTCGTCGATGCGGATCGTCAGCCGCCCGGAGGGACTGGCGCGTTCCAGCAGCAATTGACGCGGATCGGCAGACGCGGCGAACACCTTTAATTCACGCGAGGGAATGTTGCAGTTGAGCGTCAACGTCGCCTGTTCGATCCGCATCGGCAGGACCGCAGCGGGCATTTGAAAACGGAGTCTTGTATCGGTGGTTTGGACAATCGGTCCGATCCATTGTCGCGTCTTGTTTTCGAATGCCTGCGAACTGCCACTCGGTCCGGGTACGGTTTTCATCCCGATCAGCGAAGCAGGAATTTTGATCGGCGTATCGGGCGGCGTCCGCTCGACACGCAAAGGAACCGTCAGTAGCGTCGTTCCGTTCGTCTGGACGCCGACGGGCCAGCGGAATGCGCCCTCGATCGAACCCGCCCAGGCGGTCAACAGCAGACCGGGCGCCGTTCCCGCTTGTTGCTGCGAGGCGAACCAGGCGGCATACAAGTCTTGTCGTCGTCGCTGCTCGTCGCTGAGCAAGGTTTCGCTGAGGAACTGTCCTTCGACCAAGCGGTCATTCGGCGTCGCCAGGAACGCGCCATCGGTTTGCAGATTCGCTGCCAGCGGAAGAGCCAGCGGGCTGATCACCAGACCATCAGAAACCTCGCCAAAAGCGCCTGCTTCCAAACGTCCAGTAAAGCCTTCGGGACCAAAGTACCCCGACGCGTAAACCGGTTCGGGAAGCGAAGCGACGGCCTCGGTCGGTAACAACTGAACGCCCGGCGGGATGTTCGTCCCTTTCCACTGCCAAGCATTCAGATCGGTCCAGAGGAAGCGTCGGATCTGCCCCGATAGATCGGGCGTGGAGGGATCGATCTGCCAACCAGCGGGCGATTCCAACGCGACCGCGCGCTGATCGGGGGAATAGCGGGCGATCGTTCCCGAAGCGACAAATTCATTCGTCGCCGGAA
>CAYNVI010000642.1:0-2724 GCA_964400585.1 uncultured Pirellulaceae bacterium
TGAGCGGTTTCGGCGCTAGCCGCCGGCTCGTCACGGGAAGGCCGGGGGCTAGCGCGCACCCGCTCACAAAAAGCGGCCCGGTCCCGCTAGGACTCGTCGATCACTTCCGCCCCTTGCGTCGTGCTCTTCGCCCGCCACAGGAGGAGATCAATCGATTCGCTGACCAGCTGCACCGAACCGTCGCAGTTGACCAGCTGGACAACGCCCGGATGCTGGCTCCGCGCGGCAAACATGCTCGGGTTCGTCGCCGAGGAAACCGCGCAGGGCATCCCCGCGATCTCGTTGCAGTAATAGCTCGAGTAAATCCGGTCCGGCAGGGGACTGTTGGGGGGAAGATAGGTGGTGAATTGGGCCGCATCGCCCCACCAAGTGAAGCCGCGAAGGTCACGCCCCTGACCCTGCCGCACTTCGGCCACCAGGATTGTCGAACTCGTCCCATCGGTGATCGAGTGGAAGCCATACTTGCGACTCCCCCGCGAAAAAGGCGCGCCACCGAATTCGACGCCGTTGAGGTTGCTCTGCTGCCCGTAGCCCGTATTCCCAAAGTTGACCACGTAGTTGTGATTGGTGAGCCCGCTAAACGGCTCGTTCTCTTGATCGCTGGGGCAGCTAAAAACCGAGAATCGCCGCGAAGTCACATTCGTGGTGTTCGGCGCGTGCGAATAACGCGGACCCGTGGTGTCTCCCCAGCCGACGTAGAGGTCCGAGACGTTTTCTTGCTCCACAAAAGGCAAGACCAAAGACTGCCAGGTTCCCCAGCAGCAGGAATGGACGCCGGTGGGAAACTGGCTGTGGATGTCGTGATAGTTGTGCATCGCCAGCCCAATCTGCTTGAGATTGTTGCCGCACGACATCCGTCGAGCCGCTTCCCGAGCCTGTTGTACCGCGGGCAACAAGAGCCCGACCAGGACCCCGATGATGGCGATCACCACCAGCAGTTCCACCAGGGTAAAACCGCGCAAACGTGTCTTTCTCATAGCTACCTACCTCATTTAAAAGACCGCAGACGAAACACCATCTGCAAGAAAAGAAGCCGGCGTCGAAAGTCCCGACGACCGAGAAAAATCAGTCCAAAGCGAAGATCAGATCGGTGCTGCCAGCCGCCTCGATCGTGGCTGTCAGCTCCGTCTCCGTGTTGTAGCGCGGCGGGATCAATTCGGGCTGCAGCGGTCGATCGCTCATCCCCGGCGGGAGATTCGGATCCTCGACCGGCTCGCCCGCATCATCGGTAGCGAAGATCCGCACCTGATACTCGCCGGGCATCGCCCCTTGGCTCGCAGGAATCGCGAAACGGCCGTCGCGAATGGTACCGCCCGTCATCGTGCCGGAGCTGACCGGGTGGAACTCGACCGTCCCTTTCGCCAGCGGCGTCCCGGCCATCGTCACCGTGCCGCCGACGGGCACCCGACCCGAACTCTCCCCACCGCAGCCTCCGGCCAGCGGGAGCCCGACCAGCGTGGCGAGCAGAGCCAACCGCCAGCAGCCGCGCAGCGGACGGTTTAGCGCACGGTTTAGCGCACGGTTTAGCGCACGGTTTAGCGCACGGTGCAGCGGATCAGCAATCGCTTGAAATGCGTGAGCTTCCAGCATCGAAGAAACCTCCCATCGACCAGCGTGACGATCGGACTGATCGATGCACCACGCTCGCTTGACAACGCGAAAAAGAAAGAACCGGTCGCCAGCCCGCGAACGGACCGCGTGAGGTTGATGGGGTGCGACCGTTTTAGGAGGCGAGGAGGGGGGATGCAAGTAGTTTCCTCGGAGGCTCACCGCGGCCGCGCCGGCGAGCGCGAGGGGACGGAGGACGCCACCACGTTAAGCACGCCCTGAGGCAGCATGCCCGCCCTCGTGGGCCCAGTCCCCCGCAACTTTTTTTTGGGGCCGGCGGCGGCGGCGCATGAAAAAACCTGCGTCCCCGGGGAGAGGACGCAGGTGGTAAGGGCAGGACGAGAGGGCGGGCTCAGGCGCCGGCACCCATCACGGCACGCAGCTTGGCCGCGTTGCCGGCCTGTCCGAAGGCAGTCATCCGAGCGATGCAGACTTCCTTCATCGCGGCCCGCGCCGGCTTGAGGAAGTCGCGAGGATCGAACTTGCTGGGCTGTTCCTGCATCACTTTGCGGATCGCCCCGGTGATCGCCATCCGGCAGTCGGTGTCGACGTTGATCTTACGGACACCGCTCTTGATCCCCCGCTGGATTTCTTGGACCGGCACGCCGTAGGTCTGCTTCATCTCACCACCGTACTGGTTGATGATGTCCTGCAGCTCCTGCGGGACGCTGCTGCTGCCGTGCATCACCAGGTGGGTGTTGGGCAACTTGGCGTGAATCGCTTCGATCCGCTCCATGGCGAGCACCTCGCCGGTCGGTTTCTTGGTGAACTTGTACGCGCCGTGGCTGGTGCCGATCGCGACCGCCAGGGCGTCGACGTCGGTTTCGTCGACGAACCGGGCCGCTTCATCGGGATCGGTCAGCAACTGCTCGCGGCTCAATTCGCCGACCGCACCGTGCCCATCTTCTTGCTCCCCTTCGCCACTTTCCAGCGAGCCCAAGCAGCCCAGCTCGCCTTCGACCGAGACGCCGCGGGCGTGGGCCATTTTGACGACTTCGGCGGTCACTTTGACGTTGTAATCATAGTCTGCCGGCGTCTTGCCATCGGCTTGCAGCGAGCCATCCATCATCACGCTGGTGAAGCCATTTTCGATCGCCGACAGGCAGGTTTCCGGGC
>CAYNVI010000643.1:0-2720 GCA_964400585.1 uncultured Pirellulaceae bacterium
TCCCGGAGAAGTCGACGAAGCCAATACGCGTCTGCCTGTGCCGATCCCGCTCGCCGTCGGCCTGCTCGATCCGCAGGGCCGCGACATGCCGTTTCAAGTCAGCGAATGCCCGTCATCCGAACCGGCCACTACCCAGGTGGTGGTGCTGGAGGAAGCGGAAGGGCAATTCACCTGCACGGGCTTGACCAGCGAGCCGACCCCTTCGGTGTTGCGGCAGTTCTCCGCGCCGGTCCGTTTAAGGATGGATCGCTCGCCGCAACAACTCGCCTTTCAAATGGCGGTCGATAGCGACCCTTTCAATCGTTGGGACGCCGGTCAACGCCTGGCGACTCAGATCCTGCTGCAACTGACCAGCGATGCCCAGCAGGCGGCCAGCCTCGATTGCCCAGCTGAATTCTTGCAGTCTTTTGGGCAACTGTTGCAAGATCCCTCGATCGACGACGCCTTCAAATCGCTGGCCCTGCAGTTGCCGAGCGAATCGGTGCTGGGGCAAGAGATGCAAACGATCGACCCCGATGCATTGCACACCGCTCGGGAATTTCTCAAACGGACCTTGGCCGAAAGCCATCAAGAGACGTTGGCATCCCAGTATGAAGCTGCCAGGGAGCGCCCCGAGGGTTTGGATCAGGTGGCCATCCATCGACGCCGCCTGAAGAATACGCTGCTCAGCTTCCTCGCCAGCCTCCGCACCCAAGCGTCCATCGATCGGATTGTCGATCAAGCGAAGGGTTCCACCAACATGACCGACACGCAGGCCGCCTTACGTCTGCTGGCCCATTTCGACTGCCCCGAATCGGAAACGGCGATCGGTGAATTCTATGACCGTTGGAAACACGATCCTTTGGTCCTCGACAAATGGTTCACGTTGCAAGCGTTGGCCCTCCGCCCCGACACCGTCGAACAGGTGCAGCGGCTGACGCAGCATCGTGACTTCCTGCTGACCAATCCCAACCGCGTGCGTGCCCTGCTGGGGGCGTTTACCCAAAACCAGCCCCATTTCCACCGGGGCGACGGCGCGGGCTATCAGATTTTGGCGGACCATGTGATCGCCATCGATGCCAACAATCCCCAACTCGCCGCCCGTCTGGTCTCGACGTTCAACGGCTGGCGTCGCTTCGACATCGATCGTCAGCAGGCGATGCGTTCCCAACTGGAGCGGATCATCGGTCAGCCCAAGCTGTCCAAAGACACGTATGAAATCGTCGAAAAGGCGATGCAGGCATAGCCGCGGTCCGGCGGTTCGGCGTTCAAAACTTCCAGCGGAATTCGAGACGTGATCCGAACACATCGTGTTCCTGATCACGCCAGCCGTACATCGCGTCGCAGCGGAGCAGCGTGGCGTGACTGATCGGAAATTGGTAGCGGGCGCCTACGGCCGCCTGGTTTCCTTGGGCGATCCGTCCGGCACGGCTGCCGTGCACGGCGAGATAAGCGAGCTCGAGGATCAACTGGCGATCGAGCCCCTGGCCGAGCAAGTCGATGCCGAGCGTCCCTCCGACGGTGTTATTGCCGCTGGCATCCAACGTCGGATACCCGTTCACCCCGTCGGTATCGAAATTGATCCCCACATTCCGCAAGATGCCTCCGCTGACGGCCGCGCGGGCCACCGACTGGGGCCGGTCCCAACCGTAGAAGACGTTGCAGTAAGGAAACACGCGGAGGGCATCCCGCGTCACCAAACCGTTTTCGATCAACAACAGGCCTCCGTCGGCCGTCCGCTGCGCCGCCGGGAGATCTTGTCCCGTATTGATGATCAAACGCGTGCTGTTGCTGATCCGGTCGAAATACCGGCGTGTGAAACTGACCGTCAGATTGTGATAGCTGCGTCCCAATGCATGACGATCCCGCAGGTAGGCGTGCCCCGCTTCGAGATAGCCTCCATAGGCATCGATGAACGTCGCCGTCCCAAACGCTTGCGCGGCATGTTGGTCGCGACCGAAGGCGGGACTGTTCAGCCGATCGAGGAGGGCGAACCCCGTGACGTCGAAATTGGACCAATCGAGGAGGACACTGTGGCGGGCCGGCAGCGCTGCCGCGAAGCCCGCCGCCGCGTCCTCCATCCAGACCCCGTTTTGAAACAACAACGGAACCAGTCCGACCGTAAAGGGTAATTCGAACGGAGCGGCGGTCTGACTGAATCCTCCCAGTAACGCCCCGACGTCCCCTTCCAAAAACCCGGTCACTAGATTGGGATTGAAATGGGGATCCCATTCCAGCTCGTTCTCAACCCATTGCAACTGCGTGAACTGGGTCGCGCGGTTCAAGGGACCGATGAAGGCATGCAACCGCTCGGTCGCCGTCAACTGCAGGTCGAGATCGAGGTTGAGCCGCAGCCCCAGGTTGTCGACCCGGCCCACCGCGTTCCGTCCCGCCGCGACGGAGGTCCGAAAATCGCCGTACACGGTGAATAACGGATGGGTCAAATTGGTTTCGCCCAACCAGGTTCCTCCGACCGGGGCGATCCCGTCGCCGTAAAACCGCCGCGGCCATTCCACCCAGGGACGTTGGGTCGGCACGTCGAAGACGCGATCGTACGCCTGCTGCTGCAAGCGCGGGTCATAGAGAGCCGATCCGATCGGCAGGATCAACGGCGCGAAGTCATTCAAGGTCGCCGCTTCGGTCGCTGTCGCCGCCGGAGCGGCTGCGCCCGACCCGGCCCGGTCGGGGGCAACATGGGCCAGCGGGGCCCGCAGCCGGGCGGTCGCGACGGGGGCGTCCGG
>CAYNVI010000644.1:0-2714 GCA_964400585.1 uncultured Pirellulaceae bacterium
GAATTGTGTTTGGATCTGCTGGGCAAAGCTGCGGGTCCGGCTGAACAAGACGACGCCAGTGGTATTCGCATCGAGACGATGGGCAGGGCGGAGGACCTCCGGCGCATAGACCGTCGCCAGCCATTCGGTCAACGTATTACGGTTGAAGCGGCCGCAGGGATGCATCGGCAAAGGAGCCGGCTTGGCGATCACGACCAACGCCGCGTCCTCCCAGAGGATTTGAATGTCGGTCGCCACGTCGGGCTCGACCGTATCGGGAAACAAGTGACCGTACTGCTCGCCCCCGCGAACGATCCGTCCGGGCCGCACCGGCAGTGTCCCGCGTCGCAGGCGACCGTGGTCGAATTCCGTCTGCCAACCCGCTTTGCCGATGTGCGGATGGAGTCCGACGAGGGTCTCCAGCAGCGTGCAGCGGTCGTATTTTTGGGGGATGTTGACCGGCCGCACGTTGTCGTAGGGCTGGCTGCCGGGCAACGGATCGACGGCCTGCTTCAATGCCGCCTGCCGCGCGGAGATCCGCTGCCGCATCTCCGCCGCGGGATCTCGGTAGCAGTGCGGACACGAGACGCCCTCGCGGTAGCTCTCGGCGCGTTGGTCCTCCGCCGACAGGATGGCCTGGCAGGCATAGCACTGGGTGACCTCCGACTCGGCCAAGCGGGGGTCGACAGCGACCCGTTTATCGAACACGAAACAGTCGCCGCGGTAATGGGCGCCCCCGCATTGCTCGAAGTACTTGAGGATCCCGCCATCGAGCTGAAAGACCTGCTGAAAGCCTTCCTGCTCCATCAGCGGCCCCGCCTTCTCGCAGCGGATCCCTCCGGTGCAGAACATGACCACCGGCCGAGCTTTCCAGGTTTCGGGCAACCGCGCCACGGCCTGCGGGAAATCTCGGAAGTGGTCGACCTGGATCGGGCGGGCTTGCTCGAACGTGCCGACTTCGACTTCGTAATCATTCCGCACGTCGAGCAGCGTCAGTTCGCGACCTTCATCGAGCCACTGTTTCAGTTCCTGAGGAGCCAATTTGGCCGAGGTCCGTTGGCGCGGATCGACCGCCGCGACGCCGAAGGCGATGATCTCGCGTTTCTTTTTAACCAACAGTCGATTGAAGGGCGGTTCGCTGCTGAAGCTCTCCTTGACCTCCAGATCATGCAAGCACGGATCTTCGCGGAGTTGTTCGATCCAACCCCGCAAGGCCGCGGGCTCCCCCGCCAAAAAGAGGTTGATCCCTTCGGGGCTCAGCAGAATCGTCCCTTTCAGACCCGCCGCCTGGCAGCTGTGGCGGAGGGACGTGCGACGTTCGTCCAGCCTCTCCAGCGAGACGAACTTGTAGGCCGAAATGTTCAGGTAGCGCGACATCAGCGAAACGAAGACCCTCGCAGAGAACCGTGGTCCGCTTCGAGACGCACCAGCGCCGTCCCGGTCGTCGGACCGAACCGTCATCGATTATGTACAACCGGACGATTTTCGACGAGCAGGCGGGCAGGCGGTGGGCCGCGCCGACCGCCGGATGCCAAGCTGGCAAGGCGGCGGCTACTGCGACAACAATTGGTTGTACATATTGATCCCGGCGGGGCCGACGAGGACCACGAAGATCCCGGGGAAGATGAACAGCACCAACGGGAAGATCAATTTCACCGCCGTCTTGGCCGCTTTCTCCTCGGCCATCTGCCGCCGCTTGGTTCGCATCGAATCGCTTTGCACGCGGAGAGCCTGCGCGATGCTGCTGCCGAATTTGTCGGCTTGGATCAGGATCGACGCCAACGCCTTCAAATCATCGACCCCGCTGCGGTAACCGAGTGCCTGCAGCACTTCGGTCCGCGGTCGGCCGAACTGCAGTTGCGCGTTGGCCACCGAAAACTCGTCGGCGATCTGAGGATAGGACTTGCCGAGTTCTTCGGAAACCTTCCGCATCGCCTGATCGAGCCCGAGGCCCGCTTCCACACAGACGACCAGCAGGTCGAGGGCATCGGGCAGGCCCAGGAAGATTGAATTGCGGCGTCGGCTGACCAGGAACGAAAGCCCGAACTCGGGGATGAAGTAACCGCAGGCGCCGCCGACCAGCGTCTTGATCAGCAGTTCGTTGCTGATCCCGGCGGTCAACAAGCCGAACAGGCCCCCGATCGCCAGCCCGATGCAAGCCAGGATCAGCTGCCCGCCTTTAAAGATCACCGGAGCCGATTCCATCCGGAAGCCGGCATGGAGCAAGCGTTCGCAGAGCTTGCCCAACTCCTTTTCATTCTTCGGTTTGACCGTACTGGCCAAGGGCGAGGTGGCGCGTTCGAGCGCCGCGGTCAGGGCGTCGGCTTTCTTCTGCTCGCGGTCGGAACCCTCGGCTGGCTGAGGACGGCTCTGCCGCTTCGGCTTGCGCAATTCTTCCAGTCGCGCTTCGGCACGGGGCTTGTCCTCGCCACTGACGCGGCCGATCGCCATCCAGGCAAATACCGAAACCCCCACGAAGATGGCGAAGGGAACGAGATAGACGATCATCGGCATTTCTGCGGCGAGCAACATGGCCTGCAACCTTTCGACGGCTTTGCTGGGGAGATCGAAACGAGGGTATCGCAACCGGGGGATCCACCGGCGGACGCCAGCGGTCAGGGAAAGCAGCCCCCGCTACACCTTGATCGTCACGATCTTGCGAATCACTAACGCCCCGAGCACCTGGGTGACAATCGCCCCGATCAAAAGCTTTTGTCCCACCGAGTCGGTGAACA
>CAYNVI010000645.1:0-2714 GCA_964400585.1 uncultured Pirellulaceae bacterium
AGCGGCGCGATGAAGTTTCGCTGGACCAATTGGTCGCGGCACAGATCGGCCAGCAGAGCCGATTCGAATCGTTGCAGCTCAGTGCTGGCAAGGTGAGCCGGCCCATGAGCTTTACGCAGGAAGGCGTGCCGCTACCGATGATCGAACGTCCGAGTGTGCTCTATAAGAAACTTTTCGCCTCACCCGCCGATCAACAGCGGATGGATTACCTGCTGCAAACCGGCCAAAGTGCGCTCGATCAAGTGCGCCAGGAAGCCGAGTCCCTGCAGCGGCAAGTGAGTCGGGGAGATCGGCGGAAATTGGACGAGTACTTCAGTGCCCTCCGGGATGTGGAGCGGCGAGTGCAAAAGCAGCAGCAGGGATTGGAGACGCCGGTTCCCACGGTCGATTATCCCTTGCCCGAATTTGATCCGATCGCCCCCACGTTGATGTTGGAATGCGAACGGATCATGTACGACTTGATGGGGTTGGCGTTGCAAACCGACTCGACCCGCGTGCTGACCTTGAACATCGGAGGGCTGGGACAGGTCTTTACCTTGGATGGCCGGACGTTGCGTGCCGGGTACCATGCCTTGTCCCATCACGGCAACGACCCCGAGAAGATTCAGGACTTGGTCCGCGTCGAACGCGAACACATGGTCTGTCTGCGTCAGTTCCTCAGCAAGCTGCAGAGGGTAACCGATGCCGCCGGGCGACCGCTGCTCGATTCGACATTGGTGTTGCTGGGGACGGGGATGGGAGACGCCAGTCGCCACTCGAACCGGAACCTGCCGACGTTGCTCGCCGGAGGAGGCCTGCGGCATGGTCAGCACGTCGCGGTCGATCCGAAAGCCAGCGGCGACTCCGGACCGCTGCTGGGCGATCTTTACTTAACGATGATGCAGCATTTGGGAATGGAGGTCGATTCCTTTTCGAATGCCAAACAAAACATGAACCAGCACCTCCTGTAGGCATACGAATGAGCTTTTCGGCAATGCGAATCGGGTGGTCCATCGCCTTGGCGGCGGTGGTCGCCGCCGGCCCTGGGCGGACGAGTGATGGGGCAGAACTGCCGCTGGATTTCTTCGCGACACACTGCCAGGATTGTCATGGGGTCGCAGAAGCGAATGCCGAACTGCGGCTTGATGAGGTCGACGGCTGGGATTTGACCAGCGCCGCCGACCAGCAACGCCTGGAGCGGGTCTTGCAGGCGATCAAAGAAGGAGCGATGCCTCCCGAAACGAGCGGGGCGTTGTCCGCGGAAACCCGAAACGGCGCCGTGGATGCGTTGCACGCCGTCTTGATGGAGGTTTCGGCCGAGCGACCGCGCCGATTGCGTCGGCTGAGTCGCCGCGAATATCGCCAGACGATCCGGGACCTGTTCGGTTTCGAATTCGAGTTGCCCGTCGGTTTCCCCGCCGACTCGATCAGTCACCGCTTTGACAATCTGGCCGAGGGGCTGACGATGTCGGGACCTTTGATGAAAGGCTACTTCGACGCCGCGATCGCCATCGCCGACCGCATGGTTCCTCCGCCCGGCAAGCCCGTGGAGGCCAAGCGGACCGAACTCGCCGCCTCGGATCTGGTAATCAGCTACTCTTCCGGAGCGATCATCGACGGGGCGATGCGGCTGGCGGCTCGGACCGACTCGATGTGGCGCAGCTGCACCTGGCCGGAGGCTTTCGAAGTGCAGACGGCGGGAACCTATCGGATTTCGGTATCGGCTTCGCGATTTGCGCCTCGCTCGCAGGCCTGGGACGAGCCCTTGTCGCCGATGCAATTGCAGGTTCGTGCCCGCTCGCTGAATGGAAAAGATGGTGACGCGATCACGAAGCAAAGGTTGTTGGCAGAATTCGCAGTCAGCGAAGCGGAGCCGCAGCGTTTTCAAAAGGTGGTGGAGCTGCAGCCCGCCGAGACGCCCGTATTCCATTTCGCCAATGCCTTGCTTGACGGCGATCGGGGAGACCGAAAAGCCTTTGCCGATCTGCTGCGAACCATGTTTGCCAATGATCCTCGCTTGCTGGCCGGTTGGTTGCAGGTGGAGCATGGTTCGGGACTGCGTGGCGGGATCGGCTGGGATCGAGTGAAGGCGCTTCGCGACGATCCCGATCTGGAACTTGACGAAGTGGACCGCTCCGACAAAGCGGTGAACAAGCTGGTCAAGAAGATGACCGGTAATCCGGGGCTGTATGCGGAAACGGTCGTCTACCAGCTATTCGAAGAGGGGCCGGCACTCGAGATTCACGACGTGCAGATCGAGGGCCCGCTGGCGGTTTTGCCGACCGAGAAAGAAAAACGCCAAGCGGCGCTGACGCGACAATTCCTGGGGACGCCAGGAAAACGATCGACGGAGCAATACGCAGGCGATTTCCTGGAGCGGTTTCTGACGAAAGCTTTTCGGCGTCCGGTACGCCCCGCTGAACACCAGCAATACCTTGACTTGCTGATGGGAGAGGTGGCCCAAGGCCGCGGCCTGAAAGCCGGGGCGCATCTAGCCATCCGGACGGCATTGATGTCGCCGGCGTTCTTGTACCGAGGAGACCAGGCAGGTCGCCTCGACGAGCATGGCTTGGCCACTCGGCTCGCTTACTTCCTGCATGGAGGCCCGCCTGATGAACCTTTGCGGGAAGCGGCGCGCCGCGGAAAGCTGTCGCAACCCGACGGGTTGAGAAGCCAGGCGAAGCGGATGTTGGCCGCGCCATCGGCCGACCGGTTTGCGAGCGATTTTTCCAGGC
>CAYNVI010000646.1:0-2708 GCA_964400585.1 uncultured Pirellulaceae bacterium
AGCCGGGGGCGACGTTCACCAAGACGCATGTTCCCAACGTCACCCTCGACGTGGTCGTCGAGCAGGACGATGCGGGAGACTATAAGGTGCGGCTGGACGATGATCGGGTCCCGCGTCTGTTCATCAGCGATTACTACCGCCGGCGTTTGATGGATCCGAACGGGACGGCCGAAGAGAAGGAATTCATCAAGAAGAAGATCAACGGGGCGCAGTGGCTGATCGATTCGATCGAGCAGCGGCGGAGCACCCTGACCAAAGTGGCCCAGGCGATCGTCGAACACCAACGGAATTTCCTCGATCAAGGGCCCGAGGCGATCGAACCGCTCAAGATGCAGCAGATCGCCGACCGCGTGGGGGTCCACGTGACCACCGTCAGCCGGGCGGTCGATGACAAATGGATGCAGACCCCGCGGGGGATCCTCCCCCTGCGGCGGTTCTTTGTCGGCGGCACGCAGACCGAGGGGGGAGAAGATGTGGCCTGGGATACGATCCGCTTGAAGCTACAGGAGCTGATCGATAACGAGGACAAAAGCAGCCCCTTCAGCGACGAGGACCTGGTCAAGGAACTGGCCAAGAACGGGATGACGGTCGCCCGCCGAACGGTCACCAAGTACCGCAAGAAAATGGGCATCCCCAGCAGTCGCCAACGCCGCGACTGGACCCTCGTCAAAAAATGATTCAGGATTCGTCGTCGGGCAGGTTCAGCGACAGCCGGCTGCGCGGCTCCTGGTGGTGCTGTTGTTGCGGGGGGACCACCACCCCGCAGCTGACGACGAACTGAATCGCCTGGTCGATCGTCAGGTCCAGGTCGACCGCTTCGCTCTTCCGCACCGTGATCGTAAACCCGGTCATCGGCATCGGCGAAGTTGGCATCAGCACGCTGAGGACCGGTTCGTTGGCGGCCGCGGCGACGTCGGCCATGCTGCTGCCGGTGACGAAGCCGATCGACCAAAGCCCCTTTCGCGGGTATTCGACCGCCACGACGCGGTTGAATTCGATGTCGCGATCGCTGAAGACAAAATCGGTCACTTGTTTGACCGAGCCGTAAACGTTGCTGACCACCGGCAGGCGATTGATGAAGCGATCGAACCGGTTCAGTAGCCAGTGGCCCAGCCCGTGCGTGAACAGCCGGCCGAGAAAATAGAGCACCGCCAGGAAGACCAGCAAAAAGACGGGGACGACGATCGAGCGGGGCAGGTAGCGGAGTTCCACGTAACGATGCCAGTAGGCATTGGCCGTTTCGGGGAGCGGTTCGTAGGGGCCGATCCGGTCGAGGTTTGCGTTGACGTACTGGATCACGTTCGCCGGCAGGTAACGCTTGCCGGTCGGGTCGGGCAGGTAGGCCTGCCCCTGGGCGCGGAAACCCCTCGTCGGATCGTCCGGGTCGACCCAGGCCGCATCGGCGGGGCGGTCCGGCAACGTCGCCTGCCCCAATCGCCAGACGATGACGTGACGGATCCCCGTTTCGACCGGCCGCAACACGTAGTTTTCGATCGCGTTCCACGCCCAGATGAACAGCACCAGGGTGAGCAACGGCGGCATCACGACGCCCAGGCCGCGAAGCATCGCGCGGCGGAACGGATGCGAGCCGGGCTTGACCGACGGGGTCGTGGCGTGCGGCGACGGACTCATCAGATCGGTATCAATCGAAAGGGAAAGGGAGGACGAAGCCGTGGCACGGACAGGCTGCCGGACCGAACGGCTGGCTCCGCGATGAACCGCCTTATCCGGTCGCGCGGGCGATCACTGCCAGAGTCACCCGCTCGGCACCCGCCGTACGCAACGCCGCCGCGGCCGCATCGCCCGTCGAACCGGTGGTTAACACATCATCGACCAACAGCAGGTGCCGGCCCGCGACGGCGCGCTGCGAGGCCCCGAAAGCATAGCCCGTTTTCGCGCGAAAGGCATGGCGGACGTTCTCGGCCCGTTTTTCCGGCGGCAACGTCCCTTGCTTTTTTGTCCGTCGGATGCATCGTAGGGTTTGCAGGGGCCGAATGCCTAGGGACTGTCCGATCGATTCGGCCAGCCACTGGGCAGGAACCCCGCCGCGACGGAGCCGACGGGTCCAGTGCGAGGGGACCGGGAGAACCCCGTCGGGGGCGTCCTCCCCGAGGCCGGAACGGAGCGTTTCGGCCAGTAATTCGCCCAGCGCCAGGGTGAGCGGCGCGTGGCTCGTCTGCTTGCTGGCGATCACCGCTTCCCGCAAGACACCGCGGTAGAAGCCAAAGGCAAACGCCTGGGCGAACGCGAAGCGACGCGAACGACAATGGGCACAGCCCGCGTCGACTTCGCGCTCCCCGCCCCCGGGGCCGCCAGCCGGTCGCGCCGCCGGCCCGTCCGCTGCGGGCCCGTCCGCTGCGGGCAGAGGCATGGCACAGCGCCGGCAGCTGGCGAGGCAGCGTTCGGCCGTCAACAAACCGTGACAGGCCTCGCAAAACCGCGCCTCCCGCTCCGCCGGCGCGCCGCCGCACAGCGCACAGGTGGGAGGAAGGATGATATCGACGGCGGTGTCCCGCCAATCGCGCACGATATTGATCACGGAGGACCTGAGGGAAAGAATGGCGATTCCAAGGTGAACCCCGGCGGCGGCGAGATGGTCCAGCTAGGCTCTGTCCGAAAACCACCCCTCATCCTCTCCTTCTCCCCCGCGATCCGCTGCGCGGCGGGGGAGAAGGGACGTAGCGGAGTCGCTACGCGACCAGTTTTTC
>CAYNVI010000647.1:0-2704 GCA_964400585.1 uncultured Pirellulaceae bacterium
CGCCTTGTCGCCCTTTTACGCGGCGCGGCCACGGGCGTGATTTGGATGACCCCCGCAGCGCATCCTTGCTAGCGGTGATCGCCGGGATCGTCCGCCATCGGCCTCCGGCGGTGGGAATGGAGAACGTTCCGCCGTTCACCGATTCGCGAGCGGCCGCGCGGCTGCGTGCGACATTCGCCGAGAACGGGTATCGATGGCGAGAAGCCGTTTGCTGCCCGACCGCGTATGGCATCCCGATGCGGCGGCGACGGTTCTATGGATTGGCGGTGCGCGAGGATCGGCTCGCAGCGGGCGATGCCGGCGGCTGGTCCGCTGTAGAGAAGCGATTTGAGGCGGCGGCCATGCGTCCCCTGGCGGACGCGGACCAGTCGGCGGGCGCGTCCATCGGCGAGTCCGTGTCCCCGGCGCTTCCGCTGGCCGCCTACCTCCAGCCATCCGCGGCCCCGGCGACGGAGGTCCCCGCCGCGTGGCTGGACCGCTATGCCCGCGCGATCGATGTCGTCGACGCGGACGATCCCCAAGCGGTCGTGGCCTGCCTGACATCCGCCTACGGTCGTTCGCCGGTGCGGAGCGGTTCCTACCTGCGGGAAGCGGGACGCACGCGTTTCTTCCGCCCCCGTGAGCTCGCCCGCTTGATGGGGTTCGCCGACTCGTTTCGGTTACCCGACGACCCGCGTACCGCCTATCGGCTGCTGGGCAACAGCCTGGCAGTGCCAATCGTGCGGCGGCTGTTTGCAGGAGTGGTGGAAGGGATGGTAATCTAGTGGGACTTCGCCGCGGCTTTGCTGACACAGCTTTGCTGGGATCCCTGCCTCCCTCCTCCCCTGCCTCCCGCATGCTTCGTTCTATCTTGTGCCTCGCGGATCGCTCGTGGGGAGCTCGCGGTTTGCTGCTCGCGGCCAGTCTTTTCGGTGGCCTGCTGTTCGCCCGCCAATCGCACGGCGACGCCGGTTCGATCGACTTTGCCCGGCAGATTCGTCCGATCCTGTCCAACCATTGCTTCAAATGTCACGGCCCGGACGAGGCGACCCGGGAGGCCGGGTTGCGGCTCGATACGGCCGAGGGCGCCCAAGAAGACTTTGGCGGCTACCAACCGATCACGCCGGGGGATCCCGCCGCCAGCGCGGTGATCGAGCGGATACGGAGTGCCGATCCGGGCCTGCGGATGCCGCCGCCCGACAGTGGACTGGACCTTTCCAACGCTCAGATCGAGCTGCTGGAACGATGGGTGGCCGAGGGAGGAACCTACGGCCAGCATTGGGCGTTCCGTCCGATCGTCCGTCCCGCCATTCCCCCCGCGACCGCCGAGGCGGGACCGCCAGCCGAGGCTCCGGTGACGGAAGCTCGCGCGGGCATGGGGCAAGCGACCAACGGCCCGTTGGATCGGTTCATCGATCGACGCCTGACGCAGCATGGGTTGCACAGGTCGCCGCCAGCGGCGCGCCCCATACTGATCCGTCGACTCTATCTCGATCTGCTGGGGATCCTGCCCGCTCCGGGCGTCGTCGAGGCCTTTGAAACCGATGACCAGCCGGCCGCCTATCAACGGCTGGTCGACCGTCTGCTGGCCAATCCCCACCTGGGCGAAAAGTGGGGTCGCCATTGGCTCGATCAGGCCCGCTATGCGGACACCCATGGCTATACGGTCGATTCGCCACGCACGATGTGGCCCTTTCGCGACTGGGTGATCGACGCGTTGAATCGCGACATGCCGTTCGATCAGTTCACCGTCGATCAGCTGGCCGGTGACTTGCGGCCCGACCCGACGCTGGCCCAGCAGGTGGCGACCGGCTTCCATCGCAACACCTTGATCAATCAGGAAGGGGGAACCGACGCGGAGCAGTTTCGCAACGAAGCAACCGTCGACCGGGTGAACACGACCGGGGCTGTCTGGTTGGGCCTGACCGTCGGGTGTGCCCAGTGCCACACGCATAAGTACGATCCGCTGACGCACCGCGAATATTACCAACTGTTCGCCTTTTTCAATCAGGCAAGCGATACCAACAGCGTCGCACCGACCGTGGAGGTCGTTTCGGCCTCGCAGGCGCGTCGCGTCGACCAGCTCGATCAACAGGTCGCCCGTGCCCAGGCAGCGCTCGATGGTTTTGATCGGGGCCGCGAGGAAAAAGCGTCCCAGCGCGGCGAGTCATCGACGCGCCGTGACCAGCCGGTCGAGTGGTCGGTGGTGACGATCGAGCAACACAATTCGGCCGCCGGTGCGGCGTTCAAACCGCTCGGCGATGGATCGCTGCTGGTCGGTGGCACGAACGGCGACGAGGACGTTTATGAGTTCACTTTCCGGTCCCCGCTGAAAGAGATCAGCGGCCTCCGCTTGGAAACGCTGACACATCCCTCGCTGCCGAACGGCGGACCGGGGCGGGCCGGCAACGGAAATTTTGTGCTCAACCGAATCGATCTCGCGGTTGGCGGGAAGGAAGCCGACTGGCTGCACGCCTCGGCGGATCACTCACAGAAAGATTACGACATCCGCTATGCGATCGACGCCGATGCGGCGACCGGTTGGGCGATCAACGGGGCGAAACGGTTGAACGTGCAGCGGACCGCCCAGTTTGTCTTCCCGCGGATGCAGGTCGAGCCGCAGGAGGAAGGCGAAGGGACTCGGATCAAAGTCACGATGCGATTTGGCGAGCAGCCGCCGAAGTACAACATCGGTCGTTTGCGGTTGGCGGTGACGGCGGCAGCG
>CAYNVI010000648.1:0-2704 GCA_964400585.1 uncultured Pirellulaceae bacterium
AGAACCCGAAGAACCCGCGCTTTTCCCCGTAGCGTCGATTGTGCCCATGGTTGACCAACGCGAGGATGCGGCCGACCACTTCCCCTTCGCGGATCGCCAGGAAGGCGGCCCGCTCCGCATCCAGATAGAACGGGTGTTTGCGAAACCCCAACAATTCTTCTTGGACACGCCAGATCGGCGGCACCCACAACGGGTCCTCCCGATAAATCTTCCGCGGCAGCCGCAGGAACGCCTTTTGATCTCGACGCGTTTGCACTTCCCGGCAAACCAACCCGTTCGACATGGATCCTCTTTCGTTGGACAACGCGACCGTCGCCGCGACGGGAGGCAACCGATCGGCGTGCGACCGCCAGGTATCAAAACAAAGAAAGCCGGCGATTACCAAGAATCGCCGGCTTTCCGATTTTCAAATCGACTCGAGCCCGAAGTTACGCAGGCTTGACGTTCTCTGCACGCGGGCCTTTCGGGCCACGTCCTTCGGAAAAGGTCACCGGTTGACCTTCACGAAGCTCTTCGAAGGAAACCCCATCGAGATTGGACATGTGGAAGAACAAATCGTCTCCCCCGCCCGTGCTGATGAAGCCAAAACCCTTTTCCGTCAATTTCTTGATCGTACCTTCAGACATCTTACCGTTCACTTCTCTAAAAACTGGTCTTTGCGGTGTTGCCTTTGCCGTTTGCTCAGGCCGCTCCACCGCACGACGGGATTATAGGGGGTGGATCGGGGCTGTGTCGAGCGTTTTTTTTCAGGTTCCCGAGGTTTCTTTGGTTTGCCTTCCCCACTGCCCCTTTCATCCGCAATCCCCTCCGCACCCCCACCTCGCCGACACGGCCCCTCCATCGCCGCCGAGCTCGCGGACATGCTAGCCACGCCGGCCAATCGCGGCGTACAGCCGTTTTCCGTGCCTGCCGATCAACAGCGTGGCGGGCGCAGCGTCGGGAGCCACCAGCCCCGCCAGCGACGATTGCCACGGCTCCGGGCGAACCGCAGCCCCGCGGACTTTGATCGCTTCGATCCGGAGCTGGCGATCCCGCACCGCCGCCGCAATCCGCTTCCATTTGGCCGCCCCCTGCCAGACGATTTCATAGGCTGCCGCCAGCGGATGCCGGCGTTCGTACGTCGCGGCGGTTAAAAAACCGGCCAGACCGCCGACGGCCCGCAAACCAAGTGTCTGGGCCAACGCCGCGGTCAGCCCGGCGGCCCGTACGGCGGGGTCAAAATCGACCAGCCACTTGCCGACCTCGGCTTCCCCCACCGCCGCCCGCCGGGCGACCTCCGGGGGGACGGCGAACGAATCGACCAGTTCGCCAGGCCCCAAACGGGTGGCCCGCCAAGTCCCCGCCCCCCGCGGATCCGGCCCCTCCGAGTCGGCAACCAACGCTCCCCACCACGCTACCTGCTGGCGAACGCTTCCGCGGAAACTGATCCACTCCCTTTCACAGCGGGCGTTCCAAGCTTCGGGGAGCGTCGCCGCCGGGGCCAGCTTGACCGCCGCGCCGGCCGCCTCCGCCACGAACCGCTCGAGCGTCGCCAGGGGAGGCTGATAATGCTGCGGGTCGACCGTGCGGCGTTCCCCGGGCCGTCGATCGGGATCGAGATGAACCAGCTGCCCGGGGGGCAGCGGCAACCAGCGTTGGACGGCGGCGACCGTGACCGCGGCCCCTGCCCACCGCGAGGGGGATTCCCCGCCGGCAGCGGGCCGATGTCTCGCTTCTCGCAGGTTGGCCGCCGCCATGGGGGCGAGCACCGCATCCTGATCGACCGCCGCGACCGGCCCCCGTGCCATCAAGGCCATCGCATCGCCTCCGATCCCACAGCAAAGATCGCAAACCCCCACCCCTACGGGAAACCTCGCCGCCTTATAAGCGGCCGTCCGCCGATCGGTCGCTTGCTGGATGCCCCGCTGGGTGCTCAACCAGATCCCCGAGCCGAATTTTTCGGCCGCTTTGGCTTGAGCCGCAGCGAACTCGACCAGCCAGCGGGCGGGCTCCGCACCGAAGGCCGCGCGGAGCCGTGCGATCTGCTTTGCCCCGAGCGGTTCACCCGCAGCCGCTTGCTCCGCCAACCAGTGCCGCCCCGGACCTCGATCGATCGCCGAGATGGCGGCGACCGCTTCGTGACGTTCAGCGGGAAGGGAGGGCATACGCAGAAGGGAGGAGGGAAAAGGAGGAATCCGCGCCTCACCACGGTCACGAGCGTCGTAGCGATTGCGCATGAAAAGGCTAATGATCCAAAGGTAACGCAACCACGAATCGAACCACAGCCGGGCAGGCGGCCTGGTCGACAAACAGAGACAGATCGCGCTGCGGCGGAGCCTTTTCCCAACCGCCCTACTGCAACGGATATCACCCTGCCTGTCGCCAGCGGCGGGCGTTTTCCCTCGGGAGCCGTGTCGGAATGCCACGTCCACTGACCACCGCCCTGCTCGCCGCCACCGCGCTCGGCACTCCCTACTTGGCTTCGGAGACGGAGTTTGGGCAGCAGGTCACCCGTTCGATCTCTTCGGTCGCCAACACCGTTTCGCCCCCCGCGGCCGTCTCGACGGGAGCGACCGAGCTGGACAATCCGCACCATCGGACCGAGACGCTTTGGGATCAAGGATTGGGCCCGCGGGACCTGACCCAGATCAGCCAGTCCACCCCGCCCTCTCAGTCGATCGCGGGAGGCCCGGTCCACGATCTCCGAGATGTCTTGCGGTTTGAC
>CAYNVI010000649.1:0-2704 GCA_964400585.1 uncultured Pirellulaceae bacterium
GCCCAAACTTTGATGAATTACGCTCCTAGCCTTCGCCAACCCTAAGGGCCCGCAGGTCTTTTCCATGGACAGCTCCTTGCAACCTGAACACGAATCGCCGGTGACCCCGCTCGCCCGCCGCCATTTCTTCGGCCGCAGTGCGCTCGGGATCGGCACCGCCGCGTTGGCGGGGCTGCTGGGAAAAGAAGCGCTCGGCGGGAGCGAGCTGTCTCGTAGCCTAGGGCCCGCGGCGACGATGGGGGCTTACCACCATCCGCCCCGCGCCAAGCAGATGATTTCGTTGTTCATGAGCGGCGGCCCGTCGCAGATGGATCTCTGGGATCCCAAACCGCTGTTGACGAAGCTCAACGGAACCGAACTGCCCGACTCGGTCCGGCAGGGCCAGCGACTGACCGGGATGTCGGGCAATCAAAGCCGCCTCCCGCTGGCGGGTTCGGCGTTCCAATTCGCCCCCCACGGCGAATCAGGGATCGAAGTCAGTGAACTGCTTCCCCACACCGCCGAGATCGTCGACGACCTCTGCGTGGTTCGCTCGATGTACACCGAAGCGATCAACCACGACCCCGCCATCACCTTTTTCCAAACCGGATCGCAGATTGCAGGTCGACCGTCCGTGGGGGCCTGGCTGAGCTATGGGCTGGGGACCGAAAGCGAAACCTTGCCGTCGTTCTGCGTGATGATCAGCAAGAACGGTTCGGGGCAACCGCTCTATTCCCGACTATGGGGAAGCGGTTTCCTGCCCACCAAATACCAGGGCGTCCAGTTTCGTGCCGGGGCCGACCCGGTGCTTTATCTGGGCAATCCCGCAGGCATCTCCGCCCGCTCGCGGCGCGTGATGCTCGATCATCTGGCGGAGTTGCACGAGGGGCTCTACCAAGAGACGCTCGATCCGGCGGTGGAGAGTCGAATCGCCCAGTACGAGATGGCTTACCGAATGCAAACCTCGATCCCCGAGGTGGCCGACTTCCGTGACGAGCCGCAATCGACGTTCGATCTGTACGGGGAAGACGCGAAGGACCCCGGTAGCTTTGCGGCGAATTGTTTGATGGCCCGACGTTTGATCGAGCGCGGGGTCCGCACGGTGCAGTTGTTCCATCAAGGCTGGGACCAACACGGCGGCCTGCCGGCCGGGATCCGCCGCCAGTGCCAGAACACCGACCGGGCGAGCGCCGCCCTGGTGCGAGACCTGAAACAACGCGGGATGCTCGACGAAACCTTGGTCGTTTGGGGCGGCGAATTCGGGCGAACCGCCTACAGCCAGGGCGCCTTAACCGCCAACAACTATGGACGCGATCACCACCCCCGTTGCTTCAGCGTCTGGCTGGCCGGCGGCGGGGTCAATGCCGGCACGGTCCACGGGAAGACCGACGAGTTCAGCTACAACATCGCGGAAGACCCGGTCCACGTGCATGACCTGAACGCGACGATCCTGCACCTCCTGGGGATCGATCACAAACGCCTGACTTTCCGCCATCAGGGACGCCGGTTCCGCTTGACCGATGTCGAAGGCGAACTCGTCGAACCGATCCTCGCTGGCCACGGACCTGCCTAACCCGCTGCGTTCCAATCTTGCAGGGCTTGGGTGAAGCCGTCGTACTGCGCCTGGTTGAAGAGGACAAAGCGGATTTCCTGCAGGCCATCGGCTTGCTGCATCGCCCGGCAGGCGACATCGGTGGCGATCGCCGCGGCTCGCTCGGTCGGAAAGCGGTAGGCTCCGGTCGAGATCGCCGGGAAGCCGACGCTCTGGCAGCCATGCTGCCGAGCCGCCTCGAGCGCCCGTTGGTGAACCTGACGGAGGAGCGTTTCGGCCCGTTCCGATTGGTCCGCGTCATACACCGGCCCCACGGCGTGGATCACATAGCGGGCGGGAAGTTCCCCGGCGGCGGTCGTCTTGACGTCGCCGGTCCGGCAGCGCCGCCCCTGCTCGTCGGCCGGGAGCTGTTCGCAGGCTCGCCGCAGGGCGGGGCCCGCTGCCCGATGGATCGCACCATCGACGCCGCCACCGCCGAGCAGGCGGGTGTTTGCGGCATTGACGATCGCATCGGTCTCCTGTTCGACGAGATCTCCGAGCACCGCCGTCACGCGACCATGGGGGAAGCTTCGCATCGTGTCCTTCTCCGGGCCATCGAGTATCGCGCGATCAATTTTCGCGCGATCCAGTTTCGCCGCGGGAGGTACCCTGCGGCACGCCGATCAGCGCGCGCCCTCCGCCTCGATGCTGGCCGCCTGCCGGTCCCGGATCGCCTGCAATCGAGCGACGATCTCGGGATGCCCGGCCGCCACGTTGGTCGCTTCACCAACGTCCTCGGCCAGATTGGCCAGGAACAACGGGCCGTTGCCTTGCAGCGATTCGGGATCGCGCCGATCCCGAGGATTGCCTAGCAATTTCCATTCCCCTTGCCGCACCGCCCACTGGGCATTCTGACCGCGCCCCAATTGCCAATACAGCGACTCGTGGGGGCTGGGTGCCGACGCCGAATCGATCACGCCCCGCAGGCTCTGGCCATCGAGGTCGATGCCGGCGGTCGAAACGCCGGCGTAATCGGCGATCGTGGGGAACCAGTCGCAGCCGAAGACGGCCTGCTCGCGGACCTCGCCTGCGGGAATCGTGCCCGGCATCGAGACGATCGAAGGCACTCGAATGCCTCCTTCGAAGAGGCATCCCTTGGCACCGCGGTAAGGCCCGGGATTCCCGCCGCCGAAG
>CAYNVI010000650.1:0-2696 GCA_964400585.1 uncultured Pirellulaceae bacterium
TCGGCCCATTGCCACCGATGGAGGAGGCGGAGGAGCCATTGGCGCCCGTTTTGCCAGCCGAGGGGACGTTGTCTTCGCGGAAACCGGCTAAGAACTGAATACCGAGATAGCGAAAGATGTAATCGACGACACTTTTGGCGATCCGGATATCGGGATTGGTGGTGTGGCCCATCGGTTCGAACCGGGTATGGCTGAACTTGTTGACCAACACCTCCAACGGCACGCCGTACTGCAAAGCCATGGAGATCGCCGTTCCGAAGGCATCCATGATCCCACCGATGGTGCTCCCTTCCTTAGCCATCGTGATGAACAGCTCGCCCGGCCGGCCGTCGGGATACAGCCCGACGCAGAGGTACCCCTCGTGCCCGCCGATGCTGAATTTATGAGTCAAGCTTTGGCGAGTATCGGGTAACCGTTCTCGCCGGGGTTTGTAGACGACCTTTTCGACCGTTTTGGTGATCACCTCGCTGACCGCATCCGCATCTTTCTTTTGGCTGCTTTTGGTATTGAGCGGTTGCGACTGCTTCGAGCCATCCCGATAGATCGCGATCGCCTTGAGCCCGAGTTCCCAGCCCCAGAAGTAGGCGTCGGCGATATCTTGCGGCGTCACGTCGCTGGGCATGTTGACTGTCTTGCTGATCGCCCCCGAGAGGAACGGCTGGGCAGCGGCCATCATGGTGACGTGGGCTTGCCAGGGGATGCTCCGCACTCCGCCGGCTGGCTTGAAGGCACAATCGAAGACGGGAAGGTGCTCGTCGGCCAGCTCCGGGGCTCCTTCGATCGTGTCATTCTCGTCGATGAACTTGATGATGTCGGCAATCTGCGTGGCGGAGTAGCCGAGTTTTGCTAAGCCGCGAGCGACCGTGTTGTTCACGATCTTCAAGACGCCGCCACCGGCCAGTTGCTTGTACTTGACCAACGCGATGTCCGGTTCGATCCCCGTGGTGTCGCAATCCATCATGAAGCTGATGGTACCGGTCGGGGCGAGCACCGTCGCCTGGGCATTCCGGTAGCCGTGCTTCTCGCCCAGCTCGACGACCTTGTCCCACAGCCGGCGTGCCGCTTCCTTCAACTCGGCGGGGCCTTCGTCGTTGATGTGTTCGACGGCCTCCCGATGCATCCGCATCACATTCAGCATCGGCTTTTCGTTTTCGGCGTAGCCATCGAAGGGACCGACGACGCCCGCCATCTCCGCACTGGTGAGGTTGGCCGATCCGTGCAACAAGGAGGTCAGCGCGCCGCACATCGAACGGGCCCCGTCGCTGTCATAGGGGAGGCCGGCCGTCATGATCACGCTGCCCAGGTTGCTGTAACCGAGCCCCAGCGGACGGAAGCGATGGCTATTGGCGGCGATCTCGGCCGTCGGGTAGCTGGCATGGTCGACTAGAATCTCCTGCGCGATGAAGAACGTCCGGCAGGCGGCCTGGAAGCGTTCGCTGTTGAACGTCCCATCATCCCGCACGAATTTCATCAAGTTGATCGAGGCGAGATTGCAGGCGGTGTTGTCGAGGAACATGTACTCGCTGCAGGGATTCGACGCATTGATCCGCCCACTATTGGAGCAAGTGTGCCATTTGTTGATCGTCGAATCGTACTGCACACCAGGGTCCCCGCAGTGCCAGGCGCACTCGGCCATTTGATTGAGCAATTCCTTGGCGTCGTAGCTCGGCGGCTCGCTACCGCTGCCCGTCATCTTGTCGCTGACCCAGCGGGTCTGCCACGCTTTGCCATCCCGCACCGCTTCCATGTAGGGATCGGTCACGCGGACCGAGAGATTCGCATTCTGGAAGCAGACCGATGAATAGGCCTCCCCGTTGAAGTTCGATTCGTAGCCCTGTTCGATCAGGGCATGCGCCTTCTTTTCTTCGCTCCATTTGCACTGGACGAATTCCATGATGTCGGGATGCCAAACCTTGAGCGACTGCATCTTCGCCGCCCGCCGCGTTTTGCCTCCCGATTTGATCACGCCGGCGATCGAGTCGTAGACTCGCATGAAGGAAAGCGGACCGGAGGGAGTGCCCCCGCCGGAGAGCTTTTCACGCTGCGAACGGATCGTCGACAAGTCGGTTCCGGTCCCCGAGCCGAATTTGAAGAGCATCGCTTCGCTGCAAGCGAGTTGCATGATGTCTTCCATGTTGTCATCGACCGCCTGGATGAAGCAGGCCGATCCCTGCGGGAACTCGTAAGGGTTCTCCGGCTGAGAGACTGTTTCGAGCTGCCGATCCCACCGCCAGTTGCACTTGGCGCCGGCCACGCCGTACTGGTGGTGGAGGCCGACGTTGAACCAAACGGGGCTGTTGAAGGCTCCGTGCTGATGGAGGCAGAGCCACGTCAAGTCGCGGTAGAAACGCTCGCCGTCTTCGGCCGAGTCAAAATAACCGTCTTCGAGTCCCCAGTCGGCGATCGTCCGTGTGACTCGGTGGACCAGCTGGCGGACGCTCCGCTCCCGCTCTTCCGACTTCCGGGGATCCCCGTAAAAGTATTTGCTGACGACCACGTTTGTCGCCAACTGGGACCATTTCGCCGGCACTTCACATTCGGCTTGCTCGAACAACGCCTTGCCGCTTTCGTCCTTGATCGACGCCGAACGAAGTTCCCACTCGGTCGTCTCGAAGGGCGTCTTGCCGTCGGCGGGACAGAATGTCGGATCGATCTTCAAACCCGGTCGGTCGCCACGGAGCGTCGTGCCGAAGACG
>CAYNVI010000651.1:0-2694 GCA_964400585.1 uncultured Pirellulaceae bacterium
GGCATCGTCTCGGGTTCCGGCATCGTCTCGGGTTCCGGCATCGTCTCGGGTTCCGGCGTGGGCTCGGGTTCCGGTACCGCTTCAGGCTCCGCCGGCGCGTCGCTGGGCGAAGCGGCCGCGGTTTCTTCGTCGCTGGACGACGCTTTTTCGGATGCTTTTTCTGCGGGCTCGGACGTCTCTGCCGGCGCGGTGGTCACCACCGGAGCGGGCTCACAGCAGCTCGATTCGACCACCATCGGCTGGCAGGGTATCGGGGGACAGGTGACCGGAGCGCACTCGACGGGCGGGCACACGACGGGCGGGCACACGACGGGCGGGCAGGCGGGACGCGATCGGCAGGACCAACGCTGAAGGATGCGGCCGGCGAGCGCCGGGCTGACACCGAGAGACGAGATCAGCATGCCCACCAGGGCAGCTTGGGAAAAATGACGAAACATGCGGCTCATGACGGGGATGCTCCTCCGCGCACGAGGGCGCGGTTCGCGTCGGGGAAAGCTCGATCGGAGAACAGCGAGATCGGGACAGGGCAGGTCTGGGGACGGCCTCCTTGCCTGAAACCGTGCCGAATGGCGGCCTGCCCGACAGGCAGATCCCCTCCCTCCAGCAGGTCGCAGCAGGTTCCTTGCGGATCCGACCCATCGTAGTTGTGCTTCATCGGGGTATCAAGCAGCGCAGCTTAGGTGGTTTAGGCAAGGCTGTGCGGCGTGTCGCCAAGAGGGGCCATCCAGATGGATCAGACGGATCGCAATGGCTGATTCTAACGGCGCAAAAACGCCGATTCCAGGATCTGGCTTGGGTTTCTCGGGGAGAAGTGCGATACTAGGGCTTTCCAGCGGGATCTCGCGATCCCTCCCCCCTTCCCGCCGGTTCCTGTTGGCATGTTCCGTTTCCTGCAAGGCGTTTTCGCCTCGATGAGTCTCGAGAGGAAATGCTTGCTGCTGTTCGGCTCGGTCCTCGTGCTCACGATGTGTGCCGCGTTTTGGATCGTCGACCTGCTTGCCGGGCGTCTGGTGATCGACCGCACCCGCCAAGTCGCGCTCGACTACGGGGCGGCGAAGCTCAACCGCGTCCACGCCGACGCGATCTACGGCCGCGAGCTCGACCCGCAGACGTTTGCCGACAAGCGAGACCTCTTGAACGCGCTGGAGGCGAAGTTGCTGCAGCCCGACGGCAATCGCGAGCGTCCCCAATACGAATACTCCGTGCTCAGCCTGGAAGACGCCGAGGAATACGACAGCCTCCCCGAAGTCGAGGCGCCCGAGGACCCGGTCGAGCGGGCCATCCTGGAGGATCTCGAGGAGCGGTTCCGTAAGCGGCTGACGCAGGTCTTGAAGGACCATCAGCCCGACTTGATCGACGCCCCGATGGAGCTGGAGGAGAATGCCCCCTTTACGCAGATTTCGCCCAATGCGCAGCCGGTGTTCGAGGAGCACGGGCCGGTCAACGATCGTTACATCCACTATCGCCCGGTCTTCCTTGACACCACCTGCCTGTTGACCTGCCACAGCCAGCGGGGCAAGCCCTTCACCAGCTCGCCCGAAGAGGCCGCGGAAACGCTCGCTGCCCAGTATCCGTTCCGCGTGATCCGCGTCAGCATGCCTTACAAGGCGACGCGCGAATCGTATGCCTGGATCCGCGCCGTGGTGATCGCCTTGGGGATGCTGATCATCGCCGTGACGCTGTACGTGCTCCATTCGATCGTGCGGTACCTTGTCCTCTATCCCTTGCACCACCTCCGCGACGTCAGTGACGCGATCACCCACGGGGACATCAACCTGCGGGCCACGATCGAGACGGAAGACGAATTCCGGGAGCTGGCCGATGCCTTCAACCGGATGTTGCGGCACTTGGTGGAAACGCAGGACCAGATCCAGGAGGTCAACCGGGAACTCGATCGACGGGTCGACCAGCTGGCGCAGCTGAACCTGCAGCTGTACGAGGCGAATCGTTTGAAGAGCGACTTCTTGGCCAACATGAGCCACGAATTGCGGACGCCGCTGAACAGCATCATCGGCTTCTCGGAAGTCCTCCAAGGGATCGATTCGCTCACCGACAAGCAGCGGCGTTACGCGGCCAATATTCGCAAGAGCGGACGCGTGTTGTTGGAGATGATCAACGACATCCTCGACCTCGCCAAGGTGGAAGCGGGCAAGATGGAGATGCGCCCCGTCCGCTTCCCTCTCGGTCCCCTCGTGCAGGCCCAGGCCGACATGGTGCGGGGATTGTCGGAAGAGAAGAACATCGAGCTGACCGCGGAGGTCGAAGGGAACCTTCCCGAGCCGCTTCAGGACCAGAATAAGCTCGGTCAGATCCTCACCAACCTGCTCAGCAACGCGATCAAGTTCACGCCCGAAGGGGGGCGGATCTCGGTCCGGGCGCGACGGCTGGATGCCGAGCGGTTTGAATTGTCGGTGACCGACACGGGCGTTGGGATTGCCGAAGAGGACCAAGCGATCATCTTTGAAAAGTTCCGACAAAGCCGCCAGGTCCTCGATGGCGAAGGGCTGACGCGGGAATTCGCCGGCACGGGACTGGGGCTTTCCATCGTCAAGGAATTGACGAAACTGCTGGGAGGCGAAGTCTCCTTTGAAAGCGAGCTGGGCCACGGCAGCACCTTTTGGATCGCCCTGCCGTGGGAACTGCCGCCGCAACAGCAGCTGCCTTCCCCGCCGCTGCTCCGCGATGCCCGGGAAG
>CAYNVI010000652.1:0-2658 GCA_964400585.1 uncultured Pirellulaceae bacterium
GATCGTCCCTCCCCGCAAGCCGCCGGCCACGTACACCCGGCCGTCGGGACCGAGCGTCGGGTGATTGGCGCGTAATTGTTCGTTGTCTTCGGCAAACCCGGTGAACCAGGTTTCTTCGAGGTCGGCGACATCATCCCCATCGGTGTCGGCCAGGTAGATGATCCGGCCAGCCAGCGTGACGATGGCCCCTGCCTTCCACGGTTGCAGCCCGGTGGGGAAAAGCAAGCCATCGGCGAACGTGTGGGCTTGTTCAAAGTGGCCATCCTGGTCGGCGTCGCGGAGGATCCGAATCCGTCCTCCCGGCGTTTCGCCCGCCACGGGGCCCGTGGGGTAGTCGTGCATTTCGACCACCCACAGGCGTCCGCGTTGGTCAAAGCGGATCGAGATCGGATCGATCACTTGCGGTTCCGAGGCAGCCAAGCGGACGCGGACCCCCGCTTGCGTCTGCAGCGCCTGCAAGGCTTCGGCGGGGGGCAGCCCGGCGGGACGCAGCGACGACGGCGGGGCGGCAGGTTCCGCGGCCGCGAGGGAGCCCCCGCCGGAGGATCCCGCGGTCAGGAGGCAGAGGCTAAGGCCGACCAGGAAAAAACGCATGCGGGTTCCCTGCGAGTATGGAGAAATAAGAGGAGCCGATATTGTCTCAAGCCCCGGTGGCGGGTGCAAATCGACGCCGCCTCCAGTCCGCCTGCCTGTTATGGTTCGATCGTCGCTTCGGATTCAGCCAACGTTTCCTGTTCGTCGCGATTGCGCCGCGCCTGGTCGCTGACCGCCTTGAAGTGTTCGACATTCCCCTTCCAACGATCACGACGGTCAAGATTGTTGATCGTGTCGCTTTGCCCGTACAGCAACAGCGTATCATCCGGCTCGACCAAGGTGTCGCCGCGGGGCGCACCGCAGTAGCCGCCATGGATGCGTTCGATGCCCAAGATCAGTATCCCCTCGTCCATCAACCGCAATTCCGCCAGGCTCCGTCCGCTCATCCAGTCCTCCTCGGTCACCTTCAGCTCGGCCACCACATAGCCGCCACTCAAGTGCAACAGCCCGGCGTAATCCCGCAGCTCCAAGCGGGTGTATTTCAGCAGCAGGGTGCGAATGATCCGCCCCAGCAAACGGTCGACCCACTGACTGGACGCGATCATCCACAGCACGGCCAGTCCCGCGGCCAAGAACGTCAGACGAAAACCGAGGTTGTCGTAGCGGCTGGCCTCGGCCTCGGTGCCGAGCATCGAGAGCATCAACGAGCTGACAGCGGTCACGATTCCGGCGTTCCCCAGCAGCATCAACAACATGATGATCCGGCGCCGCACCGGATGATTGACGACCTGTTCCGATTCGGAGGTCGTGAAACCCGCGCCGGTGAAAGCGGACCGCGCCTGGAAGCGAGCCAGCGGGGCACTCAAGCCGGTTAGTACCAAGGCGACCGTCGCGACTCGCACCACCAAGATGGAGACGATGATCACGACGAGGAGGGAGAGAATAGCGGTCATCGGCGAGGACTAAGGGGCGGGCGTTACGTCCGCGGTCCGTTCCTCCGCGGCGGTCGCATCTTCTCCAGACATCTGTGAACGCAATTCACGACAGGCATCGGCGGGATTTTCACAGAGGCCACACGAAACCTTGCCGTCTTCGTCACGTTCGTTGGCGAGCCCGCCGCACGAACCGCTGATCGATCGACGCCCAAAGATGACCCCGACCGCCATCCCCAGGACGACCGCCAGGAAGGCGATGCACGAGATGATGGCGACGACGAGGATGACGGAGAGAGTGCTCATGGAATGACTCGTTCAAGGAGTGCGACGCATCTGGACAGCCGACGGGCGTCTCTCGGGGCATTGGTCTGGGCCCAGCTTTCTTCGCCCTCCCCTCGCTGTCGCTCGACCCTCCCGGCGGGAGGGTGTCTGTACTCAATCTCGAATGTGTAGACACCAATGCGCGGGCGGAGATGCCTTGAGTGTTACGACACCCAGGGCACTAGGGAAGTTCCGACGCGGCAAAAATCCCCGTCCGGATCGGGGTGAAGCCATCGCCCTCGCGTACCAGCATCAATATGTCCAAATCGTGCTTGGCGGCGGCTTCCGCACCCGCTTCTGCACCGAGCACGTTGATCGCGGTCGCCCAGGCATCGGCCGCCATGCAATCCTCGGCGTGGACCGAAACCGAAGCCACGGCGTGGGTAATCGGACGTCCCGTGCGGGGATCGAGGGTGTGCGAAAAGCGTTCCCCTTCCTTTTCAAAATAATTGCGGTAATCGCCCGAGGTGGCGATCGCCCCGGAGGACAGCGGCACCGCGGTTAAGACGCGCCCCGACCCGGCATCGGGTTGTTGGATCCCCACGCCCCAGCGCCGGGGTCCCCGTCGGCCGCAGACGCGCACCTCGCCGCCGATTTCGACGAATGCATTTTCCACACCCATCGCGGTCAGCCGCTCGATCACGCGATCGACGCCATGCCCTTTGGCGATCGCTGACAAGTCCACCTGCAGGGCCGGCAATGCCTTCTTCAGCGCGGGAGGGTCACGCCGCGCGGCGAGTTGCTGGTACCCAACCGCGCTCTGCAACTCGGCGATCGAGGCGTCGTTGGGAGGCTCATTACTCCGCTCTCCCGGACCAAAACTCCAGGCGTCCACCAACGGGCCCACCGTCACGTCAAACGCCCCACC
>CAYNVI010000653.1:0-2625 GCA_964400585.1 uncultured Pirellulaceae bacterium
GTAAAGCCATACAGCATGGCCCGCACAAATTGCATCAACGTCGTCTTGCCCGCTTCGTTAGGGCCATAGAACAACGTCATGCCGTCGGCCAGCGCATCGACCGACAAACCGGTCCAAACGCCGAAGCCATCGATCTGGATATCTTTGATTTTCACCGGGGGATCCTCCCTTTCCGGTGGGACGCGAGCGGTACGAACGCTACCCAGGGCAGCGCCACGTGGTGTCGACAATGAGCAACCGGATGCATCATGACTCCGTCAGTTTGACTTTTCCGCCCCGCAGCAATTCCACGCCCAACAGGGTCGCCTGGTCGAGCACTGCAGCCCGCTCGTCCGCCGACGGTTCGGCCAACAGCGTCTCGGCCGCGGAACCCAAGCCGGCGTGCTCCTCGGTCATCGGATGAAGATTCAGCTCACGGGCCGCGAGCTTGCGATGCTGCTCGGCGGCGCGGAGGAAATCGCCCAGGATCGTATCTTCCTCGTGCCAGCTCTTCGGGTATTTGCGGGGAGGCCGGACGACCAAACGCACCGTCCAAGCGGCGGGTTTGCCGTGCCCATACTCGCGACGCAGCCATTTCAGCAGCTCCTGCGGATCCCCCACCCCTTGCAGCGAGTCGCCATCGGAGATCGCCAGATCCCAGCCGATCAGCAGGTGCCGTTCGCCGTGCTCGTGCAGCAACCGCGCGATGCGTTCGCCGAGCAACGAGCGGACGCTTCCGGTCATCGCGATGTCGGCCGCATCGACCTCGACGTGGCAATATCGAAAGCGGTCGACCTCCAACGATTGCACACGTCCACTGCCATCGGCATCGACATCGACCAGGTAACAGCCGTGGGCACCCGGCTCTTCCAACGACCGTCCCTGGGGGGCGCCGCAGTGGTACGCCCCCAAGTGGGCCGCGTCCTCTTCGCCCTTCCGCTGGTGCAGTCCGCCCAGCGCCCAGTAATCAAAGCGACTTTCGGCCAGGGCGTCGGGCTGGGCGGTCCCGTAGCCGACACCGATCGTGAATTCATCGCTCGGCTCGACGCGGAAGGAAGGGACGTGCAAGCTGCTGCGTCCTTCGCTGCTGCGACCGACCACGTGACAGATCGTGACCCCGCCGCGTTGGACTTCGACCGTCTCGGTCCGTCCGCGAGGAAACCACGTCACATTGGGGGGCAGCGGCATCGCCTCCGGCCACTTCTGCGGGTCATCGGCAAGGCCCGCCGCCCAATAAACCGGGATCCCGCGTTCGTGCAACTGTTCGAAAAAACCGACCAGGAAAGCGATGCCGCGAGGGCCGGCGGTGACCGGGTTCAGGAGGTCGCCGGAAAGCAAAAGAAAATCGACATTTTCGACCAAGGCGGCCTCAAAGACGGCTTCCGCCGCCTGCCAGGGGGCCGCCGCGATCGCTTCGCGCAGATGGGAGGGCAACTCGTCCAGATCGCCCAGCGGGCGTTCGAGATGAAAGTCGCTGGCGTGTAGAAATCGAAACGATTCACCTGGCATGGGGTCCCTCCCTGGATCCACCGCGATCGGCTCCGCACCACCGGTGCGAGCTGCGTTCAAACGTCTGGCGGGACTGCTAGCAAGTGCCGGCCTCGGCCGCAAGACGGCGGGAGTTTAACGAAAATCATGAATCAACACCAATACGGTTTTCCACTTTCCCCAAAATTCTTGGATTCCGCGTTCCCGCTGCCCAGCCGCTGTTCCCTCCGCCGCCATCGATCTGCTACAGACCGGCTCGGCAAGGAAGCGTTTCGCTGCCCAGGTCATCTGCTATGGGAATCTGCTAAGGGAATCTGCCGATGGACGTCTCTCCTGAACAGCCCAGCCCCTCGCTGTCACCGGCCAGTGGTCGTTTGCGACTCTACGCGGGTCCGGACATCCACCCCCAGACGCTGATGCTGCGATTCCTGCTGCTGGGCAGCTTCGTCGCCAGCGTGGCCGTCCCCCTCTGCACGCTGATCGACGTCCCGGTGGCCCGCTGGTTTCTCAACGGCCATCTCTCGGGGGATGTCCGCCAGGCGATCGGATTGACCGAATCGTACACCCACGGGATCGGGGTGCTGTTCCTGCTGATCTCGATATTCACGATGGCCCCGCATAAACGATGGTGCGTGCCCCGCTTGGCCGCGATGGCCTTTGGCGCCAGCGCCGTGGCGACCATCGTCAAGATGTTTGTCTTGCGCCCCCGGCCCACCCAGCTGAACCTGACGGTCGCGTCGCACGACGCGGCTTGGTTGTGGTCGTTCGATTGGACCCTGGACCAGATTGCCGCCTTCGATGCGGGGACCCGGTCTTTCCCTTCGGGCGGTATCGCCACCGCCGTCGCCCTCAGCGTCGGGCTCAGCATGCTGTTTCCGCGGGGCCGCTTCTTGTTTCTGCTGTTCACCTTGTTCAGTACCGTGGAACGCCTGCAAACCGGTTCGCACTTTCCCAGCGATGCGCTCGGAGGCATCGCCTGCGGGCTGTTCTGGTGCTTCGTCTGCCTCCATCCCAAATTGCTGGGGATCCTGTTCGAGCAGATGGAACCGCAGCGTCGGGGGTACCGTTTGGTGAACCGAGGCATCCGTCAGCAGGCGGCCTGATCCGCCGCCCGGCAAGGGCGCCGAGGCCCCTAGTCACGAGCCAGCCAGTCACGAG
>CAYNVI010000654.1:0-2603 GCA_964400585.1 uncultured Pirellulaceae bacterium
GGAAGGGGGTGAAACTGCGGCACCCGAATATCGTCAGCGTCTACGAAGTCAATCCCGACGTCCGCCATCCTTTTATGGCGATCGAGTTCATCGAGGGGCAGACGCTGCGGGAGATGTGTCGCTTGCAGGGGCGGATCGACCCACTGGTGACGTGCAAGCTGATGCACGACATCGCCGCAGGGCTGGCCTACGCCGCGAGCTTGGGGATTTCCCACCGCGACATGAAGCTCTCCAACGTGCTGATCAGTTCGGAGGGGACGGCCAAACTGGTGGACTTTGGCCTCGCCGCCTTGGCCGACCGCAACAATCCGGAAAAGGTGGCCGATTGCCCCAACGCCCGGGCGATCGACTATGCCGCTTTGGAACGAGGGACCGGGGTGCGGAAAGACGACCCCCGCAGCGACCTGTTTTTCGCTGGGGCGGTGATGTACCAGATGCTGGCCGGCCAACCGGCGATGCCCGATACCCGCGACCGCTTGCAGCGGCTGAACATCTCCCGCTTTCGCGACATCCAACCGCTGCATCAAGTCGTCGAAGGCCTGCCGGTGCCCGCCGTCCAGATCTGCCAGAAAGCGATGGCGTTGAATCCGGCCGAACGCTACCAGAAGGCGGCCGATATGGAGGCCGAGCTGAAGAAAGCGATCGCGCGGCTGGAAGCGGGTCCCACGCAGGTGGTCGGCAAGGACGGGGCGGTCCCCGAGATGGACGACGAGGAACCGACTTCGGAAGGAGAAGGTTACGTCGTGATGCTGGTCGAATCGAAGGCGGCGCTGCAGGACGTGATCCGCGCGCGGCTGAAAAATCGCGGCTACCGCGTGCTCGTGATCTCCGACCCGCAACGGGCCCTCGCCCGCTTCGATCCCTTGGACGACCCGCCGGCCGATTGTGTCGTATTCGGGGCCTCCGAATTAGGCACCGCGGCGGTCGAAGCCTTCAATGCCCTGGGGAAACACGAGCACACCGCCGACGTGCCGGCGATCCTCCTGGTCGATCGCCGGCAATCGCATGTGATCAGCCTGGCAGAACCTTCTCCCGCCCGGCGGTTGCTGCCGCTGCCCCTGAAAGTGCGTGATCTGCGTACCGCCCTCGCCAAGCTGCTCGCCGGCAAGCCCCGGCGTGGTGCCGGCATGCTCTAAGAGCCTATCCGGAAACCAGCCAACTGGTCGCGCAGCGGCTCCTTTCGTTCCCTCTCGCCCCGCGCAGGCGGGGGAGAGGGGTAGGGTGAGGGGGTTTCCGGAGAGGCACTAAGCGAGCCGCGTCCGCCTCGCTTCTCCGCCGATTACGTCAGCTGAATGGCCCTCAGGGCTCCGCGTTGGTTACAATTAGCCCATTGAGCGCGGTGGAGATCCGCGCCGCTTGGCCTCTTGTTTCCTGCTACTTTTGTTTGGAAGAGAACTGGATGACGTCTCGATTTTTGGGAGCCTGCGGAATCTGCCTGGCCGTGGTTGGCCTGGCCCTCCCGGCCCCGGCTGCCGAAACCGCAGCGAAGAAGGTGTTGCTGATCGCGGGGACCCCCAGTCATGGTTACGGGTCCCATGAACATTACGCCGGTTGCCGGATCTTGGCCGACGCCTTGGAAACCGCACCCGGAAAGGTCGAAGCACAAGTCGTCCGGGGATGGCCGGAGGATGCCGCGCTGCTCGAGCAAGCCGACTCGATCGTGGTTTACTGCGACGGCGGGGGACGGCATTTGACCATCCCGCACCTCGACCAGCTGGAGCAATTGTTGGCCGCCGGGAAAGGTTTCGTGTGCCTCCACTACGCGGTGGAGGTGCCGAAGGGCGAACCCGGCGACCATTTCCTCGATTTACTCGGTGGCTACTTCGAAACCGATTGGTCGGTCAATCCCCACTGGACCGCCGATTTCGAGAGCCTGCCCGCGCACCCGGTGACGCGGGGGGTGGAGCCCTTCCAGGCGAACGATGAATGGTATTTCCACATGCGGTTTCGGCCGGCGATGGAAGGGGTGACGCCGATCCTTTCGGATGTTCCCCCCGAATCGACGATGACCCGCCGCGATGGCCCCCACAGTGGCAACCCGGCGGTCCGCAAGGCGGTGGCGGAACAGCAACCGCAGCATGTGGCCTGGACCTACCAGCGTCCCGGCGGCGGACGTTCCTTTGGCTTCACCGGGGGGCACTACCACTGGAACTGGGGAAACGACGATATCCGTCGCTTGGTCACCAATGCGATCGCTTGGACGGCCCATGCCGAGATCCCGGCAGCGGGGATGCCGGTGCGTGCGGTCGATATCGTGAAACTGGAACAGGACCAGGATTACGACCCGCCCAAGAATTTCTCGCCGGAAAAGACGGCCGAAAAGTTCGGCATTGAAGGGGAGCCCAGCCAGGAGACCGAGGCGGATGCGGATGCCGAGGCGGACACCGCGGCGACCCCGTCCCCGCCCGCGGCCAGCGAGTCGCAGTTGCTGTTCGCTTCCGAGCCGATCACCGCCCAGACCCCCGGCGATCGGGTGGAAATCGACGTCGCGCTGGAAGGGCAGACGGATCTCTACCTGCTCGTCGGCGACGCGGGAGATGGTTACAGCTGTGATTGGGCTGATTGGATCGACCCGCGGATCCTTGGTCCCGAAGGCGAAAAGT
>CAYNVI010000655.1:0-2597 GCA_964400585.1 uncultured Pirellulaceae bacterium
AGCAAGAGTCGGCAAGGCCGACTTGTGTGGAACACTGAGCCCAGCGGGAGGGTGTCTTCCTACGGGGCGTTCGACAGCCACCCCCATCGCCAGGGCCCAGCGGGCGGGTTTTGCGAGCCGCCAGGGCGTGGCCCCGAAAAATCCTGGTCGCGAAAAATCCTGGTCGCGAAAAATCCCTGCGAAAAATTCACGGGTCCCCATTGAGCAATTTGGGGGCCGAACACTATATTCCTGGATTACCGCGATCGCCTGGGCGCCCGGAGGTGTTGGACTTCTGCGGCCGACCACGACCCATACCAACCATGGAGGCTTCGACATGCCCCGCCTGATGGGCGTCGATATCCCAAACGACAAACAACTTCAATTCTCGCTGACGTACCTTTACGGGGTCGGTTTGCAGACGGCCCGTGAGGTTTGCGAGAAGCTGAATATCGACCCGGCCCGTCCGGCGCGCGATTTGGGGGAAGACGAGGTAAGCCGCATTGCGGCGTTGTTGGAACGCGATTACTCGGTCGAAGGACCGCTCCGTCGCCAACTCGCCCAGAACATTAGTCGCCTCCGCGAGATCAAGTGCTATCGTGGGATTCGGCACCGGCAAGGCTTGCCGGTCCGTGGCCAGCGGACGAAGACGAACTCGCGGACCCGTAAGGGGCCGCGGAAGACGGTCGCGGGGAAGAAGGGCGTCAAGGACCTTCGCTAAGCCGCTTGCCCCCAGCGTGCTCCTGGACCTTGGGAGCGCGAGGCCCCTGCCGGCTGCCGGCAGGGTTTGCCGGTGGGGTCCAAGTTTCCGCTGGGGTTCAGAGCCTTCCCGTAGCAGCAGCATCCCTAGTTCGACCCATCGCCGCCCGCCAATCCGGGCCGCCTCGGCGTCGACGTCACGTTTTGATTGAACTCGGAGAGCCAACTCGGTGGCAAAGACAAACAAAAAGAAACGCGTCCGGCGGAACGTCACGGCCGGTGTCGCGCACGTGCACGCCACGTTCAACAATACCACGGTGACGATCACCGACACCAAAGGCGACACGCTCTGCTGGGCCAGCGCCGGGACCTGTGGCTTCAAGGGAAGCCGCAAGAGCACCCCGTTTGCCGGGCAGTGTGCCGCACAGCAAGCCGCCGAAAAGGCGATGAAGTTCGGCATGAAGGATGTCGAAGTCCGCGTCAAAGGTCCCGGTTCGGGTCGGGAAAGCGCGATCACTTCGATCCAGGCCGCCGGCTTGAACGTGAAGTTGATCGAAGAAGTGACGCCGATCCCGCATAACGGTTGTCGTCCGCGAAAGAAACGCCGCGTTTGATCGGGGGAGGGGGCCACGACGTCGCTCCCTCTTCGCGATTCGCTCGTGTTCGCTTTGCCGCCAGCGCACCAGGGCGGCTCCCGCGATCCCGGGCAGCAGCCTCCCGCGTGGCTTCCCACAGGACGCGGCGGTCAAGGAACTCCCCCGAGCCGGTGGCTTCGCCGCAGGCCATGCCCGCCAGGTCGTCACGGGGTGTCTCGCAACGCCTCCCCACGCCTCGTCCCCTTACACTTAATCGACCTCCCTCAAAAGGCTTGAACACCATGCATGTCCGTTGGCGTGGAATGGAATTGCCCAGCACCGTCGAAGTCGATCGCGACTCGCTGACGGAAACGTACGGCAAGTTTGTCGCGGAACCGTTCGAACGCGGATTCGGTTCCAGCGTGGGCAACAGCCTCCGTCGGGTCCTCCTCTCGAGCTTGATGGGAAGCGCGGTCACGCAGATCAAGGTCCGGGGCGCCCAGCACGAATTCACCACGATCCCGGGCGTGATGGAAGACGTCACCGACATCGTCCTCAACGTGAAAAGCCTGGTCGTCAAAAACAGCAGCGAATCGACTCGCGTGATCACGGTCGAACGCAATAAGGCGGGCTTCGTCACGGGGGAAGATGTCGAAACCGACGCCGATGTCGAGGTCATCAACAAGAACCATGTGCTCGCGACGCTCACCGATGACGTCCCCTTCATGATGGAGATGGTGGTCGAGAACGGGCGCGGCTACGTCTCCTCGGGCGAACACAACATGAGCGACCACGAGATCGGGATCATCCCGATCGATGCGGTCTTCAGCCCGATCACGCGGGTCCGGTACGAAGTCGAAGAGACCCGGGTCGGCCAGAAGACCAACTATGACCGCTTGATCCTGGAGATCTGGACCGACGGCTCGATCAATCCCGAGATGGCCCTGATCGAAGGCTCCAAGATCCTCCGCAAGCACCTCAACCCGTTCGTCCAGTACCGCGAACTGGGTCCGAGCATCTTCTCGGCCAGCCGGGGCGGGGCGGGCTCGGCGGAAGCCCAGCTGGAAGCCAAACTGAACATGCCGCTGAGCGAGCTGAAGCTCTCGGTCCGAGCCAATAACTGCTTGGAGTCCGAAGAGATTCAGACGGTCCGGGATCTGGTCCAACGCAACGAAGACCAGCTGCTGGAAGTCCGCAACTTCGGCGAAACGACCCTCAACGAAGTCCGCGAGAAATTGGCCCAGTACGGTCTGCACCTAGGAATGCGGGTGCCTTCCAGCAACCCCGCCCGCTAAACCGCAAGGCACCCCGGGAAAAGGAAAGCGCCCTAGTAACGGGTCCCGC
>CAYNVI010000656.1:0-2594 GCA_964400585.1 uncultured Pirellulaceae bacterium
GAATCGCTTCGATCTTCTGACTGATGTCTTCGGTGGCCTTGGCGGTTTCCTTCGCCAGTTCCTTGACTTCGTTGGCAACCACGGCAAATCCCTTGCCCGCTTCACCGGCCCGAGCCGCTTCGATCGTGGCATTCAGGGCCAACAGGTTGGTCTGCTCGGCGATCGACGTGATCACCTTGACCACCTTGCCGATTTCGCAACTGCTTTCGCCCAGCTTGCCGATCGTCACATTGGTGGTTTCGGCAATCGAGACGGCTTGCTGGGAGACGCGAGCCGAATCGGCGGCGTTCTTGGCGATTTCACGAATCGCCGCGTTCATCTCTTCGACTCCGGTGGAAGTCACCTGCACGTTCTGACTGACCTGTTCCGCAGCGGCCGAAGCGAGGTTGGCTTGCGAAGCGGTTTCCTCGGCATTGGAAGTCATCTGCGTGCTGACCGAGGTCAGCTCTTCGGAAGCACCGGCCAGGGCGGTCGCGTTCTCGGCGATCGCTTCGATCGTCTTCTGCAAATCTTGCTCGGCTTCGACTTTATCCGTCACCAGCGCCCAAGCCACGAGCACCCCGAGGACTTCCCCTTCTTGACCGAAGATGCTGTTGGCTTGCAGCGAGAAGTACTCGTCACCGATTCGAATCTTTCCGGCGAAGGGCAGGTTTTTGGGATCGGCGAGCATCCGCCGCTGGTGTTCGGGGTGCTTGTGGAAAACGTCGATCGACTGGCCGACGATCTGGTCGGCCCGCACCGGCAGGTGCGCCTCGACCTTCTTCAGCAAGTCGATCGCTGCCGGGTTGGCGTAGGTGATCACGAACTCCTTGTCGGCGTACGTCACCGCCGCCGCCATGCTGTCCATCATCGAGCGGATCCGAGCGTTCTCGGCCGCCTCGGCTTTCTGATCGGTGATATCTTTGGCGTACTTGACGACTTTGAACGGCTTGCCGCAGTCGTCGCAGATCGGGCTGTACGTCGCCTCGATCCAGATTTTGCGTCCGCCCTTGGCGAGGCGGCAGAATTCGCCCTGCTTGAACGTGCCCGCGGCCAGCTCGTTCCAGAATTGCCGGTACTCGGGGCTGTTGGCCCATTCCGCGTCGACGAACATCCGGTGGTGTTGGCCTTCGACTTCCTCGAGCCGGTATCCGACCGCATTGAGGAAGTTCTCGTTGGCGGTCCGGATCGTCCCGTCGAGTTCGAATTCGATCACCGCCGAAGTGCGATGGATCGCGTCGAGCTGACCCCGATAGTCGAGCAGTTGTTTCTTATCGACCGCCGCGGTCGAAGAACGCTTTTTGGCAGCGGTCTTGGCGGCAGCCGACTTGGCGGCAGTTTGGGAAGGAGTGTGGCGAGCTTCAAGCGTCGTGGACATGAGGGTACCCGTGATGGCAAGGAGGGAAGGAAAGGGAGGACGTGGAAGGAAAGGGAGGTGGCAGCGGCCTGCGGGGAATGCCGGTCAGCTTTCGCTGCCGCTGACCTGCATCGCCGCTTCGGCATCCAGGATCAACAGCAGACGATTCGGCAGTTTGTAAGCGCCCCGGATCAGCTGACGGGCCGATCCGCGTAAGGTTTCCGGAGGCGGTTCGAAGTGGTCTTCGTCGATCGGCTGCACATCCCCGATCTGGTCGACCAGGAAGCTGATCGCCCCGTCGCTGCCGTGGACGACGACGTTCATCGGCAAGGTGTCCGAATCGCGAGGCGGCAGCCCCAGACGTTGCCGCAGGTCGATCGCCGTAACGATCTGGCCCCGCAGGTTGATCAGTCCGCAGACCGCTTCGGGGGCCAGCGGGATGTCGGTCATTTCCTGGTAGCGGATCACTTCCTGGACGCTCTGGACGTCGATCCCGAACATCTGGTCGTCCAGAAAAAAAGTGCAAAGCCGCGATTCGGCAGTGATGGTCATGGCGGAGAGCCCTTCAGGGGGTCAGGGGTTGGCTTATTACGAAGGATCGACTTGGCGGATCACCGCCGGCAGGTCGATCACGTCGGTGATCCGCTCGTGGATCACCGCCGAGGTCAGCAGGCCGGGACGCGTCGCGGGACGCGAGACGTCGAGGGCCGTTTCCACGATGTCGACGATCCGGTCGATCACCAGACCGAAACTCTTCTGGTTTTCTGTGTAGACCACCACGTTCAGCAGTGGGTCGTCGCTCTCTTCGTCGCATTCCAGCCCCAAGATGTTCGCCAGCCGGACCAGGGGCAGGATGTCGTTGCGATACTGGACGACCTCCTGACCGTTGGCCCGTTCGACGGTCTCCTTTGGAATCTTCTCCAGCCGCGCGACTTGCGACAGCGGCAACGCCAACCGTTGCGTCTTGCCGGTGCCCAGGATCAACAGCGATTGATGTTCGCCGCCCGCCTCGTGATGGGCTGTACTGTTTTCGGTGACCGCCCGGTCCCGGTCCTTCGACATCACGTTGGATTGGTGCGCCAAGCCGACCACATCCAGGATCAAGGCGACTTTGCCGTCCCCCATGATCGTCGTCCCCGAATAGACCGGGATCGACTTGAGCTGCTTGCTAAGTGGCTTAACCACAATCTCTTCGGTGTCGTTGATCTGATCGACGACCAGTCCGAATTGGCGGTCGTCCGCCCGCAACACGACGATG
>CAYNVI010000657.1:0-2577 GCA_964400585.1 uncultured Pirellulaceae bacterium
CTACTCGGAAACCTCCGCGCCGGTCAGCTCGCTGACCGATACGCTGACCGACATGGCGGGGCTCGACCCCTAGCGGGACTCGCCCCCGCAGCCGCTACGGCTCCCACCGCCTCCCGGCGAGCGCCCTCGGCCATCTACTTTGGCGCGGAGGCGTCCGGCGTGGCGTCGGCCTCGTCCGCTTCCGGAAGTTTCTGCCAGGCGACTTCGCCCCCTGCCTGAATGTGCCGACGCAGCCGCGCCGCCAGCTGGTTATAGATCCCGCGGGCTTCGTCGCGGAGGTCCTTCGTCTCCTGCGGATCTTCTTCCAGATGGTACAGCTCCAGGGGGGCAAAGGGGCTGTTTTGCAGGAGCTTCCAGGGGCCTCGGCGAACGGCTTGGATCGTCAGCCCTCCGAACTGATTGCCTCCTTCCCGGCGGACGAAATAGACTTCCCGTTCGGGCCAGGAAGTCGTCTCCGGTGTTTGCCAGAGCGACTGCAGCGAGGTTCCGTCGAGGTTTCCGTCGACTGCGCTGCCGGTGGCGGCGCAGAGGGTCGGCAGGAGGTCGACGGTCGAGGCGATCGCCGAGGTCGTCCGGCCGGCGGGCACGAAGCCGGGCCAGCGGACGGCGAAGGGGACGCGGAGGCCGCCTTCGTACATCGAGCCTTTGCCGTCGCGGAGGGGGCCGTTATTGGCACCGACCGAAAGTTGCCCGCCGTTGTCGCTGGTGAAGACGACGATCGTTTCCTCGGCTTCGCCGGTCGCTGCGAGCGTTTGCAGGACGCGGCCGATGCCGGCGTCCATGTGTTCGATCAGAGCGACCAGGGCGGCTCGCTGGGGCGAGATGTCCGGTTCCCGCGCGAGGACTTTTTTTCGCCAATCTTCGGGGGGCTGGATCGGCGTATGCGGGGCGTTGTAGGCGAGGTACAGGAACCACGGCTGCTCCTGCTCGCTCAGGGAGACGATCGAATCGCTCGCCCACTGCGAAAAGAGGTCGGTCGCATGCCCTTCCGGATCGATCGTCTGGCGTCCCTTCCGCATGTAATTGATGCCGTGACGGCGATGGTCGTAGTAGTCATCCATCATGTCCCCCAGGAAGCCCTGAAATGCGGCGAACCCCCGGCTTAAGGGGTGAACTTCCGGGCGGAGCCCCAAGTGCCACTTGCCGATGGCGGCCGTCTGGTAGCCCTGGGCGGCGAGCCGACTGGGGAGGGTCGCGTCGCGCGGTTGGAAATAGCCCCAGTTATTGGCGGCATGGGTGCGAATCACTCCGGGCACCCCCACGCGGTCGGGATAACATCCGGTCAGCAACGCCGCCCGCGTGGGGGAGCAGACGCAGCAACTGGCGTAAAACCGATCAAACCGCAGCCCCTCGGCGAATAAGCGGTCGAGGTGGGGTGTTTGCATGTCGCTGGCACCTTGGCAGGCCAGATCGCCATAGCCGAGATCATCGGCCAGGATGACCAATACGTTGGGGCGGTCGGAGGCGGTGGGATCGGCGGCAGTCAGCCGGGGCGGGGAAAGGGCCCCGCCGAGGAGGCTTGCTAGCAGGAACAGCAGGGCAGGGCAGTAACCGCAGAGGGGGGCTGGTCGAAGCGACATTATCTCACGGGGGTCCGAGGATCGAAAACGTTGACCCTTGAGGGGTCGAAGATTAGCCTAAGTATGCACGACGGCGGTGCGGTTTTCCTCCTCTTTTCTCCACCTGCTCGCAACCGAAGCGAGAGAACCGGCGCCGTCTACACAAGGTTGCTGCTATGGATTCGCACCACAACGAGCAGGGAGACGCAGACGGCGACATCGCCCCGGAAGCTCCCACGGTGCGGCGTGGCGAAGGTCGCGAGGACGCCCCGCGGTCCGCTTCCGCAGGCTCCGAGGCGGCGGTCTCCCTGGGCGATCAAGCGTCGGGGGAGAGCCACGTCGCCGCCGCCGCGACCAGCGATTTGGAAGAAGCGAAGACGGTGATCCGGCGTTCGGGGAGTTCGTCGATCGCCGCGGGCGAACCGGGGCTGGCGCAGGTCGGGCAGTCGCCGGCGGATGTTGCCGGAGTCCTGCTGGGGCAGGAACTGAACCACTTCCGGCTGGAGCAGTTGATCTGTGGCGGGGGGATGGGGGCGGTTTCCAAAGCCCGGGACACGCGTCTGGATCGCGTGGTCGCGATCAAGGTCGTCCCGCGTGTGGGAGAGGACGCCGACCTGTTGCGACGTTTCCGCAACGAAGCCCAAAGCGCTGCCCGCTTGGATCATCGAAACATCGCCCGGGTCTATGACGTGGGGCGGCACGAACAGTGGCACTACATTGTTTTCGAATACATCGAAGGGATCAATCTCCGCGATCTGGTCGCCCGTGATGGCGTCCTCTCGATCGATGACGCGGTCTTCTACACGCGACAGGTCGCCGAAGCCGTCCAGCACGCCGACCAACGGGGCGTCGTCCACCGCGACATCAAACCGTCGAATGTCCTGATCCGTGCCGACGGCCAGGTCAAGCTTGTCGACATGGGTTTGGCGCGGTCGCTGCAACTGGAAGTGTCGGCGGATATGACCGCCAGCGGGGTGACCCTGGGGACGTTCGATTACATCTCGCCCGAGCAAGCCCA
>CAYNVI010000658.1:0-2565 GCA_964400585.1 uncultured Pirellulaceae bacterium
GCCTGGATGCGGCGGAGGAGGACCGCGGCGCGATCGCGTGGGAGAGCATGCAGGCGTGTGGCCAACAGCACCAGGTCGAACGTTTCGTCCGCAAGCTCCACCGCTTCGATCGATCCGGCGATCGTTTCGAAGCGATCGTCCAAGGCGATCGAGTCGGCGGTCCGCTGCGCAGCGACCAGGGCGCCGGGATGATCGACGGCGGTGATCCGGCTGTCGGGATCCTGATACGCGATGGCACTGCTCCAGACTGCGGAACCGCAACCGAGGTCGAGGATCCGCAAGCCTTGGCGCTCGTCGCCGATGTTGAGGATCTCCGCCGCCTCGATCGCCGTGGCGGTATGGACCCACTGGGTCGCCGCGACCGCCGCGTGGTACTCGTCGTCTTCCGGCGCGTGATCGTCGCGGAGGGCTTGCGGCAAGCGAGCCCACATGGCGTCGCCCAGATCGGCGTCATGTTCACACAACAGTCGCGTGACTTGCGCCAGGGCAAAGTCCTCCTGATACTGCTCGATCACGCCGATCGCCCGGAGCGCATCGAGGAAGGGGGGCGCGAGTTGCGGCTGCAGATCCAACCGCGCGATCAACTGTTCCGCCGTCTGTTGGCCTTCGTGGAGGGCGTCGAACAGTCCGATCTCGCGGGCCGTCCGGATCAGATGGCTGGCGGAATTGAGTTGGATCAACTGCTGGTATTGTTGAAGCGTCTGGTCTTGCGACATGGGGTGGTACGGCGAGGGTCAGAGGAAGGAACCGGGGTCGGAAGGAAGCGGGCTCAGGGCTGAGCGACCACTTCGTTTTCGCCCCCCACGAGCTGTTTGTCGACCGCCTCGGCGACGCGTCGGCAGCGCTGCATCGTCTCGTTGAAGCCGGCGAAATCGAGCGACTGGTAACCATCGCTCATCGCCTTCTCGGGATCGGGGTGGACTTCGACGATCAAGCCGTCGGCCCCGGCCGCCACGGCGGCGACCGCCATATCGGGAACCAGGTAGGTGTGCCCGGTGCCGTGGCTCGGGTCGATCACCACGGGCAGGTGCGTCTTGCGGTGCAGGTAGGGCACACTGGCCAGCGGCAGCGTGAACCGCGTGTGCCCTTCGAAGGTGCGGATCCCGCGCTCGCAGAGCATCACGTTCTCGTTGCCTTCATTCAGGATGTACTCGGCGGCCAGCAAGAACTCGTCCATCGTCGCCGAGGGGCCGCGTTTCAGGAGCACCGCCCGATCGCAGTTGCCCACCGCTTCGAGCAGCCGGTAGTTTTGCATGTTGCGGGCGCCGATTTGCAAGACATCGGCATACTTGGCGACCAGGTCGAGATCCTCGGTGCTCATGATCTCGGTGACGACGGCCAAGCCGGTTTCTTCGCGGGCGGCGGCCAGCAGTTTCAGCCCTTCTTCCTTCATCCCCTGGAAACTGTAGGGACTGGTTCGCGGTTTGAAAGCGCCGCCGCGGAGGGCGGTCGCCCCGGCGGCCTTCACCGCCCGGGCGGCGGCCAACAATTGCGTTTCGCTTTCGACCGAACAGGGACCGGCGATCACGCCGCAGATCCCGGCGCCCGCCTGGAAACTGCCGACTTTGATCTGCGTCGGTTCGGGGCGGACTTCGCGACTGGCCATCTTGTAGGGGGCCAGGATCGGGACGACCGAGGCGACCCCGGGGCCCCCTTCGAGCGATTCTTTCATGTAGTCGCGTTTCTCGCCAATCGCCGCGATCACCGTCCGTTCGGTGCCTACGATCACGTTGGCTTTCAGGCCCAGTTGGCGGACGCGCTCTTCCATGTGGGCGACCTGTTCGGGGCTGGCATCGGATTCCATGATCACAATCATCGGGGGGCCTCGTCAAAAAAAGGAGCAGAAAGGAGGGTGAGTTCGGGGGTCGCGGTTTGCGTACGAGGGAGGAGGGGTGGGAGGTCGGGCAGGGAAAATCCGGCAGCGGCAAGCACCGCCTCGCGTTCCAGCGGGCAGCACCTCCCCAGCGGGTGAAGCTCGCAAAGCTCATAGGGCGAAGCGAGCTGGCGTCCCACAGCCTCGCCCCCCAACGTCTCTTTCCAACAGTCTCGTCTCCAGCAGGCTCATGCCAAAAAAAAGCCCCGGAGATCCTGAGGATCTTCGGGGCGAGCTGTTTGCTGAGCGTTAAGCAGAACGGCTTTAGCGACGACACATCCTCATCGGCCCCTCGGATCCCGAGGGAACATAAAGCGCCAATCGATGGGTTGCGGCCGCTCGTTCATAGTCTTCAGTATTATTTCGACGGCAAAAAAAAGCAAGTCAGTTGAGGCGGATTGCTCAACGGTTGCGGCGGGCGGGTCGAGCCACGCCCTGGAACCGCTGCCAGGCTTCGACAAACTCTTGCGGCGTCGCCTGGTAGGCATTGCCGAAGGCCGTTTCGAACGGTTGGCCCGCCTCCAGGTTAGCCAGCAAGCGTTCGGTTTGGCGGCGGAACTGTTTCAGCATCTGCGTTCCCAGGCCGAACGCGATCAGGTCGGCGCGTTCCGGCGTCAGGCGTCCCTTCAGGAAGTCGTCGGGTTTGGTGATCGCCGTGACCGCCTCGGGAAGGCTTTCCCGCCAGCGCTCGG
>CAYNVI010000659.1:0-2529 GCA_964400585.1 uncultured Pirellulaceae bacterium
CGTAGATCAGCTGCGCCAGATCCTCGATCGAGTAGATGTCATGGTGCGGCGGCGGACTGATCAAACCGACGCCCGGCGTGCTGTAGCGGATCTTGGCGATCCCCTTGTCGACCTTCCGACCCGGCAGTTCGCCCCCTTCCCCCGGCTTGGCGCCTTGCGAGACCTTGATCTGGATCTCGTCGGAGTTGGTCAGGTACTCGATCGTGACGCCGAAGCGACCGCTGGCCACTTGCTTGATCGCCGAACGTTTGGAATCGCCATTGGCCAGCGTCTGGAAACGAAGTGGGTCCTCGCCCCCTTCGCCGGTGTTGCTCTTTCCGCCCAGGCGGTTCATCGCGATCGCCAACGTCTCGTGCGATTCCGCGCTGATACTGCCAAAGCTCATCGCCCCGGTGCAGAACCGTTTGACGATATCCTTGGCCGATTCGACCTCTTCCAGCGGAACCGCCGGACCGGCGCCGCCTGCTTTGAAATCGAGCAATCCGCGAAGCGTACAACGCACCTGGGCGTCGTGGTTCATCGTCTGGGCGAACTTCCAGTAGGCGTCCTCGTTGTTGGACCGGGCGGCAACCTGCAGGTTGGCGATCGCCTGCGGCGCCCAGGTGTGCTTTTCGCCTTCGGCCCGCCAGTGGAATTCTCCCAAGCTTGGCAGATCGCGGCTCCGGGTATGTTCGTGCTCGGGATAGCCGAGGCGATGGCGACGCAGCGTTTCCTCCGCCAGGATATCGAAATCGACCCCTTGGATCCGGCTGGCGGTTCCGGCGAAGCATTTCTCGATCACTTCATCCCGCAAGCCGAGGGCCTCGAAGATCTGCGCCCCCTTGTAGCTTTGCAGGGTACTGATCCCCATCTTGGCCATCACCTTCAACATCCCTTTGGCGACGCCCTTGCGGTAAGCCGCGACCACTTTGTCGTCGCTCATCTCGTCCGGCAGGAGACCGTCGAGATGGCTCTGCCAGAGGGCTTCGAAGGCGAGGTACGGGTTGATGGCGTCGGCCCCGTAACCGATCAGCAAGCAGTGGTGATGGACCTCGCGGGCTTCCCCGGTTTCGATCACCAATCCGACGCGGGTTCGCTTGGCGGCTCGCACCAGGTGATGGTGGACCGCTCCCACGGCCAACAGCGCGCTGACGGGCACGCGCTCGTGACTGATCGCGCGGTCCGAGAGGATCACGATCTGGACCCCTTCATCGGCGGCGGCTTCCGCTTCGGTGGCGATCCGCTCGAGCGTCTGGCGAAGCCCCGCTTTGCCCGCATCGCGAGCGAACGTGATATCGATCTCGCGGCTTTGCCAGCCGGCATAGTCCATGCGTTTCAGCGCGGCGACTTCTTCGTTGGTCAAGATCGGGTGTTCAACCAACAAGCGATGGCAATGCTCGGGGGTCGCTTCCAGCAGGTTCTGCTCGGGACCGATGTAGCATTCCAGCGACATGATGACTTCCTCGCGAATCGAGTCGATCGCGGGATTCGTGACCTGGGCAAACAGTTGCTTGAAGTAATCGTAGATCATCCGCGGCTTGTCGCTGAGGCAGGCCAGCGCGCTGTCGTTGCCCATCGAGCCGACCGGGTCACGCAGCTGCTCGACCAGCGGACGCAGCATGAAGGTCATCGTTTCGGAGGTATAGCCAAAGGCTTGCATCCGCGCCATCAGGCTGGCGGGATCGAACCCGTGGGCTTCCTCCCCGGGGTTCAAATCGGCCAAGCGAATCCGCTGGTCGCGGAGCCATTGTCCGTACGGTTTCCGTTCGGCAAAGCTGCTCTTCAGTTCGTCGTCCGGGATCATCCGTCCCTGCTCGAAATCGACCAGGAACATCCGCCCCGGTTCCAAGCGTCCCTTCTCTTTGACGATCGCCGGGTCGACGGGCAGCACCCCGACCTCGCTGGCCATGATCACCCGGTCGTCGTGCGTGATGTAGTAGCGGCTGGGGCGCAAGCCGTTGCGGTCGAGCGTCGCTCCGATGTACTGCCCGTCGGTAAACGCGATCGATGCGGGACCGTCCCACGGCTCCATCAGTGACGAGAAGTACTCGTAGAACGCCCGCTTGTTTTCGGACATCGTCTTGTGCTTCTGCCAGGCCTCCGGGACCATCATCATCACCGCTTCCTGCAGCGTCCGGCCGTTCATCAGCAGGAATTCCAGCACGTTATCAAACGACCCCGAATCGCTCTGTTCGGGCTCGATCACCGGGAACAGGTTCGCCAGTTCATCGCCGAACAGTTCGCTGCGGGCCGAACCTTCGCGGGCACGCATCCAGTTGGCATTGCCCCGCAAGGTGTTGATCTCACCGTTGTGGGCCATGAATCGCAAGGGTTGCGCGCGGTCCCAGGAGGGGAACGTATTGGTCGAGAAGCGGCTGTGGACCATCGCCAGATGGGTCTCGAACGCTTCGTCGCGGAGGTCCGGGAAATAGGGCAGGACCTGGGCGGGCGTCAGCATCCCCTTGTAGATGATCACCTTCGTGCTGAGCGAACAGATGTAGAACATCAACGCCTGCTGCAGGGTCTCGGAATCACGCAGCTGATGGCTCG
>CAYNVI010000660.1:0-2523 GCA_964400585.1 uncultured Pirellulaceae bacterium
AAATCCGGAGCGGCTTTACCGCGAGACCGGGTTGATGCTGTACCTGGCGGTGACGGTCGGCGTGTTTGTCGCTTTGATGTTCGTCAGTATTCCCGCCATGTACGAAGTCTTCAATGTCTCGGCTTCGCGGGTCCCGGCATTATGGAGTTGGCGTTGAACGCGCGAAAATCGATGGGGGCCCCTGAGGGATGGGCGGTCCGAACGTTCCGGGTCGGTTCCAGGCCGCTGCACCTACCCCTCCGGCCGCAACCCTGCTCGCTGTCCGGGCCTCGGCCGACCGCCACCGCATCTTCCCCAGCGGGGCAGCGGAGCGACCCGCACACTTGGCGGTGGTTGGCGGGCGTTTTGTTGCTCGGCATGCTGGTGCGGGGGGGCGTCTGGCTGGCCTTTGCCGGGATGCCGGTCCAGATTGTCGACGCCCAGGATTACGACCGGTTGGCGGTGGCCTTGGTCGAGACGGGGGAATACCAGACGCCGGCGGGAGAGCCCAGCTCCTTGCGTCCGCCCGCTTACGCTTGGTGTGTCGCGACTGCTTACCGAGGGTGGGGGGTGCAAAACTATGAACCGGTGCGACTGGGCCAAGCGGCCCTCGGTCTGCTGACGGTCGTGCTGGTCTTCCTGTTGGGACGGGCCGTTTTCTCGGCACGCGTCGGCTTGGTGGCGGCGGCGCTGTATTGTTTCTATCCCGCGGGCATCGCCTTTCACAATTTGGTCCTCTCGGAGACGCTGTTCACCTTTTTGGTCGCATTGGCGACTTGGTTGAGCGTGGAAGCCTGCTCGCGTCGTGCGGCAAGCCTTTTCCTGTTGGTGGGAGTCGTCCTCGGCTTGGGGGCCCTGACGCGGAGTATCCTTTGGTTGTATGTGCCGCTGTTGGGACTCTTTGTACTCGGCTGGGGCATGCCCGGCCGGGCGCGGCGGCTGGCCGCCGCCGCGATGCTGGGGTTGGGTTTTGCGGTCACCATCGCTCCCTGGGCCTACCGAAATACCCAGGTGCAGCAGACGTTGACCCTGATCGATGTGATGGGGGGACGCAACGTGATGATGGGTAATTACGAACATACTCCGTTGGAACGTTCCTGGGCGACGATCGAGACGGTGCAGGGAGAGGAGGCTTGGATTCATGTCCTCCACCGCCATGAAGGTTCGCTGCAAGGCTTGACGCAGGGTCAGATCGACAAGCGGGCGATGCGTTATGGAGTTCGGTTCATGCTGGAGCATCCCGGGCTGACGCTGCAGCGGACCGTCATCCGTGCTTTCAATTTTTGGCAACTCGACCGGAGCGTGTTGGCCGGTTTGCAGGCCGGTTTCTGGGGTTCGGTTTCCCAGCCGCAGTGGTTGCTGATCGCGGCGGTGATGATCGGCGGGTACGTGCTACTCGTGTGGGCAGGCCTTGCCGGGATCGTGATGGCGGAGCCGCGGGACGGACGTTTTCATGCCTTGCTGTTGATGAACCTGATTTTTCCTTGGCTCATCCATGCCGGGATTTTTGCCCATTCTCGTTACCATTTGCCCCTGATGCCGTTGGTCGCCGTGTATGCCGCCTGCGCCTTGGTTGCCGGACGGCGACGCTGGTTCGAGATCGGACCGTTGTCCCGCGGGCTGGTGGTCACAGGCTGCCTGCTGCTGAGTCTTAGTTGGCTCCGCGAATTCCTGGTGGTCGATCTGCCGCGGATGAGCGGCGCATGGTGACCGCTTCCGACGATCTGGGGTTTCTCACCAGGAGGACCGCGATGAATCGGCCCCCGGTTTTGCAACTGCTGCATGGGCTCAATACAGGCGGCGCGGAAATCCTAGCGGATCGCCTCGGACGACGGCTCGACCAGCGTTACCAGGTACGTTTTGCCTGCTTGGACCAGATCGGTGAGCTCGGCGAACGCCTCCGAGAGGATGGCTTCTCCGTGGCACGGCTGGGACGAAGCCAAGGACTCGATTGGCGATGTGTCGGGCGGCTCGCTCGCTTGGTGCGGCGGGAACGGATCGAGTTGATCCATGCGCACCAGTACACCCCTTTCTTTTACGCGATGGCAACGCGTCTGGTCGGTGTGCGGTGCCCGATCCTGTTTACCGAACACGGTCGGTTCGTCCCCGATTACCCCCGGCGGAAACGCATTTTTTTTAATCGCATGATGTTGCGTCAACGCGACCGCTTGGTGGCGGTCGGCAAAGGGGTCCAGCGGGCCCTCGTCGAGAATGAAGGTTTGCCGGCCGACCGGATCGAAGTGATCTACAACGGGATTGATGTCGCTCGGTTCGCGCGAGGGCGGTCGGCGGCGGAGGCGGCCAACCTGCGGAAAACGCTGGGGATTCCCCCGCAGGCGACATTGGTCGTCCTGGTGGCCCGGCTGAGCCCCTTGAAAGACCACGTCACGGCGGTCCGGGCGATCGCGGAAAGCCGCCACGCAGAGGGCGAGATCCATCTGGTCGTGGTCGGCACGGGACCGGAGGAAAACCGGCTGCGGCAGGCGATCTCGCAGCACGCGATCGGAGACCGAATCCACCGGGTGGGACTCCGCCACGACATCC
>CAYNVI010000661.1:0-2516 GCA_964400585.1 uncultured Pirellulaceae bacterium
GCACAAGAAAGCGGCGGCTGCCGCGGTCCACGACATGGCATCCGACCTGCTGGAACTGCAGGCGAAACGAGACGCCCGGGCGGGGATCGTCTTCGCCGCCGACAGCGAATGGCAAACCCAGTTCGACGCAACGTTCCCGTACACCGAGACCCCCGACCAGTTGCTCGCGATCGAAGCCTTAAAAAGCGACATGGAACAGCGGCGTCCGATGGATCGGCTGATCTGCGGCGACGTCGGATACGGCAAAACCGAAGTGGCGATGCGGGCCGCCTTCAAGGCGGTCGACAGCGGCTACCAGGTGGCGGTCCTGGTCCCCACCACCGTGCTGGCCGAACAGCATTACCACAGCTTCACCACGCGGCTGGCCGAATTCCCCTTCGACATCGCGAAGCTGAGCCGCTTTGTGCCCGCCGCCGAGCAACGCAAAACGGTCCGCCGGGTGCAGCAGGGCGCGGTCGATATCGTCATCGGTACGCATCGTCTCGCTTCGAAAGATGTCGACTTTCGCAACCTGGGGCTGGTGATCATCGACGAGGAACAGCGGTTTGGCGTGGCGGTCAAAGAACGGCTGAAGTCTCGGTACAGCAGCGTCGATGTGCTGACGCTGTCGGCCACGCCGATCCCGCGGACGCTGCATATGGCCCTGGTCGGCGTCCGCGACATCAGCAATCTGGAGACCCCGCCGCAGGATCGGATGGCGGTCGAGACCCACGTCGGGCGTTGGAACGAGCCGACGATCCGCGAAGCGATCGTGCGGGAATTGAATCGCGGCGGGCAGATTTACTTCGTCCACAACCGGATCGGCGACCTGGGCAAAATTGCCGAAAAAATTCAGCGGATCGTTCCCGAGGTGCGGATCGGGATCGGACACGGGCAGATGGCCGAAGGCAAGCTGGAACAGGTGATGGTCGACTTCATCGATCGCAAGTTCGACCTCCTGCTGGCGACGACGATCATCGAAAGTGGCCTCGATATCCCCAATGCCAACACGATTTTCGTCAACGAAGCGAATCGCTACGGGTTGTCGGATCTGCACCAACTGCGGGGCCGCGTCGGCCGCTACAAGCATCAAGCCTACTGCCACCTGATGGTCGATCGTCACAAGCACCTGACGCCCGAGGCAGCCAAACGGCTCCGTGCGATCGAGGAATTTTCCCAGATGGGAGCCGGCTTCGCGATCTCGATGCGCGATCTGGAAATCCGCGGCGCAGGGAATCTGCTGGGAACGCAGCAAAGCGGGCACATCGCGGCCATCGGCTACGAGCTCTACTGCCAACTGCTGGAGGACGCCGTGCGGGAGGCCCAAAACCTTCCCCCCCGGCTGTCGGCCGAGGTCGACATCGACCTTCCGGTGGAGGCCTACCTTCCCCCCAGCTATGTCCCGGACCTGCGTCACAAAATCGATCTCTACCGGCGGGCCGCTCGGATCGACGATGCCCTGCAGATCGACGCCTTCCGCGAAGAATTGCTCGATCGCTTTGGCCCCTTACCGCCCCCGGTCCAGCGGATGCTGCAATTGGCCGAGTTACGGCTCGATGCGGCCACCTGGCTGATTTCGGCCGTCTCCTCGCAGCCCGGCTTCCTGGTGTTGCAGTATTCCGACCGCGGCCGGATCGACCAGCTTCGCCGGCACAGTGCGTTACCGGTCCGGATTGTCGACGAACGGCGGGCCTACATCCCTGCCAAGGAGATCGATCCTCAGGAACCGACCGGTCAGGAATGGATCGAACTGGCTGAATCTGTCTTGCAGCTTTCCTAAGCCAAGCGGTACAAGCACGGCTCGGCGATCCGTCCGGAGGCCTCGGAGCACTCTTCGCCAGCTTTCCATTCCTTGAAGCACCCAAGTTCAGCATGTCGGTATCGTCTCGAGAGAGGGGACCGTTGGTCCGCTACATCGCCACGTTTGCCGCGCTCCTGGTCTTTCCGGCGATCAGTGCGGCGCAAGGGCAGCCCGATCCGGCGGCCATCCGCAAAGCGCTGGCGACGCGAATCCCGGAAGATCCGGCCGAAGTCGTGGCAGTGGTGGGAGAAAGTCCCGTGCTCGCCGGAGAATTGCTCCCCAAGGTCGAAAAACGGATCGCCGAAGTGACGGCCAAGACCGAGCGTCCGCTGGGAGAAGCCGAATTGCGGTATGGCCGAGTCAACCTGTTTCGCGGCCTGCTCAACCAGACGATCCAGTCGAAAATGATGGGCGAGGCGTTCCTGCTGAAACAGGTCGGAACCAAGTCGGCGGCAAAGCGGGCCGAAGCCAAGGAGATGATGCAGAATCGCGCCCGTCAGCTCTTTTTCGAATCCCAAGTCCCCCACTACCGCGAGGAATTCAACGTCGATTCGCTGACCGAGGTCGATGCCCGGCTGCGCGCCCAAGGGACCTCCTTGAAACGCATGGAACGCGAATTCATCGAGAGCATGCTGGGGCGGATGTACCTCCAGGAGACGATCGACCAGGATCCCGAGATTTTGCTCGGCGAGGTCCATCAATACTACCAACAACACCTCGACGATTACGACCGGCC
>CAYNVI010000662.1:0-2514 GCA_964400585.1 uncultured Pirellulaceae bacterium
AATCGGAATCGTCCGTCGCGCCGGTCTGCGGGGCGGCGCTGACGCGGGACGAAGCCCGCATCACCGTGCTGGGCGTGCCCGACGTGCCGGGGACCAGCCTGGAAGTCTTCTCTGCGATTTCGGATCGCAAGATCGCGATCGACATGATCGTGCAGAATGTCGCGCATGAAGGCCAAGCGGACATCTCCTTCACGGTCCAGCGGAGCGATCTGGAAGGGACGCTCGAGGCGGTTTATGAAGCGGCTGCGAAATTGGGCGCGGTCGGGATCACCCACGATGACCAAGTTTCCAAAGTCTCCGTCGTCGGCGGTGGAATGGCTCAGCAGGCCGGGGTCGCGCACAAGATGTTCGCAGCGCTCTCGGCCGCCGGGGTCAACATCCAGATGATCACGACCAGCGAAATCAAAATCTCCGCACTCGTCCATCGTGACCAGGCGATCACGGCGTTGCGGGCCGTCCACAAAGCCTTTGGTTTGGTCGATCCTCCGCCGGCCAAAAAATCGTGGCAGGAGATTCGTGATCATCGTTCCTTGCCGGATGATCTCGATTCGTTGTTGGCGCGTTCTCAGCGGACCGCCCTGGAAGAACTCGTCCTGACCGGCATCGCACTGACCGAGAAGCAGGCGCGGGTCACGCTGAATGGCGTTCCCGATGTTCCGGGGGTCGCGGCCGAACTCTTTCGCTCGGTTGCCGAGGCGAACATCTTTATCGATATGATCGTGCAAGGGATCGACAGCGTGGCCGAATCGACCAGCGTCAGCGTGACGGTAGGCGAAGAGCAGCTGGCAGCTTGCCTGCACGTCGGCGAGCAGTTGGCGGAGAAGCATCGCCTGGAGGGTGTGCAGGCGGGCAAGGGGATCGCCAAGCTGACCGTCAGCGGGATCGGTCTCCGTAGCCATACCAGCGTGGGAACGCTGATGTTCAAGACCCTGGCCGACGCCGGGATCAACGTCCAGATGATCAACACCAGCGAGTTGCAGGTCAACGCCGTCGTCGATGCCACGCAGGGAAAGCTCGGGCTCGAGCGGCTCAACGACGCCTTCGCCAGCGTGTTGCAGTAAGGTTTGTGCTTGTACTCGTGCTTGTACTCGTGCTCGTGCGCAGGTTGGTTTCCGGAATTGGCGCTGCGGGCCCCCCCGGCTCATCTCTGTGCCCGCTCCGCGGGCGGGAGCTACGGCGGGCCCTCCCCTCGCTGCGCTCGACCCTCCCGGGGGGGAGGGTGTCTCAGGGGGATTGCCGGACGAACCTCGTCATATCTGCGACACCCTCCCTCTCTTGCTCCCTCTCCCCCGTGAGAAACGACCCCGTTTGGCGTTGCACCGCCTCACTCGCTGCGGTCGTTTTTCATGGGGGTGAGGGGGCTGACACCAGGGACGTCCGGTCATGGCAGAGCCTTCATTTGATCATCGGTTTTCCGGAGAAACGCGTCGTCTGGTCCCGGATCACCGACCTCCGACGCTCCCCCTCACCCTAGACCTCTCCCCCAAAAAGCCGGCGTGGATTGCGAACCGAAGTGGAACCCTCTTTGCGCCGACTTTTCGGGGGAGAGGGAACAAAAAAACGGCCTCTTCAAAAACGTGTAGACACCCATGCCCGGAGGGAGGGTGGCTCAAAGACGGGCCAAACCGCAATACGACACCCTTCCTCGGGAAGGGTCGAAGCCGAGGAACGAGGCTGAGGGGAGGGCCCCTCATGCGCATGCGTAAACGCGGCCGGGTGCGCTTGCACCGTTTCGTGGTCACCCGCCTTATAGCGCCGGCCTAGCGGCGTTTCTTTTTGACTTTGGCGCCCCCCTGGCGGACTTTGAATCGTGGCTCGCTCTTGCAGATCACGTAGATCCGGCCGCGGCGACGGACAACCTGGCAATCGGGGTGGCGGTACTTCAGGGCTCCGATCGAGCTGACAACCTTCATGGTGGACTCTCTGAACAAAAAAACTGATGATTTCGGGCAACGCCGACCCGCGGCGACGGGCCATCACCCATCCTGGCGGACGCTTTCCGATTGATGCATAGTGACGCCTTCGAATCCCGGATTGTATCGAATCGCTTCTCCTTGACAACGCCACTTGGCCAGGACTGAACGTGCGAATTGCTTATTTTGACTGCCTCAGCGGCATTAGCGGCGACATGACCCTCGGCGCGCTGATCGATGCGGGGGCCTCCGCCGACACGATCCTCGACGGGATCCGCAGCCTGGGACTGGGCGAATTGCAGTTGCAGTGCGAAGAGGTCCGCAAATGTGGCTTTCGGGCGATCCAGGTCGAGGTCCTTCATCCGCCGGAACACGCCCACCGGCACCTCCATCAGATCGAAGCGATGATCGACGGGGCCGAGCGGATCACGCCGGCGGCCAAAGAGCTGGCCAAGCGGATCTTTCAGGCGTTGGGGGCCGCCGAGGCGAAAGTGCATGGGACGACGCTCGAGAAGGTGCACTTTCACGAAGTCGGCGCGGTTGACTCGATCGCTGACATCGTCGGGACCGCGGTAGCGGTCCGCCAATTGGGAATCGCTTC
>CAYNVI010000663.1:0-2502 GCA_964400585.1 uncultured Pirellulaceae bacterium
CGAGTTCCGCTTGGGCGTCCGCTCGGCGTCGGGAGATTTGGAGGAAGAGCTGATCCCCCATCCGCTGGCGCCTCGGCCATCGCCCCCGCAGATCGAGGAGGCGATCGCCCGGCAGATCGGCACCATCGAGCAAGTCCCGCCTACCCACTCGGCGATCAAGATCGAAGGTCGGCGCGCTTACGATCTGGTGCGGGCCGGCAAGCAGATCGAGATGAAGCCACGCCGCGTCGTGATCCATTCGATCGACGTGCAACGGTATGAGTATCCCGATTTGGTTCTGAGCATTGTTTGCGGTTCCGGGACATACGTGCGTAGCATCGGATCCGACATCGCCCAAGCTTGCGAAACCCATGCCGTGATGAGTTCACTCGTCCGCACCCAAATCGGCAGCTTTGTCCTCGCCGACGCGCTCCGCCCGCAACAACTGCGTGAGGAAAACCTCGCTGAGCGGTTGGCGCCGCTGGTCACCGCGGTCCCGCATCTGCCGAAGCTGAGCTTCGAGGACGCTTCGATGCAGCGGGTGGCGCATGGCCAGGTTGTTTCGATCGATGAGGCAGCCGCGGGCGAGGGCGGCGAGATCGCGGCCCTCGACCACCATGGCACGCTCCGCGCCATCATGATTCCCCGACACGGTGGCTGGCGAGCCCGCCGTGTTTTCCCCGCCGCGTTTTCCCCTTAGGGGCCGGCAGGCTCCGCCGGGGCCTGGACCATGATCGTGGAGGTCTTCGTCATCAACAACAGGCGGTACTGCATCGCGAGGACACGAGGGCCGCGGTACTGGAACGTGACCAGCCGGCGTTCCGGATCGACCTGAAACGACTGTGGGACATAAAGCGCGCATTGGCTCAGCAACGGTTCGGCGTCCGCTTCCAGCTGGGCCGTTTTCTGGGGCGGCGACAGGAGGCGAAACCGCGCGGTGACCAGCGGCGCATCGGCCGCCACGCTTTGCTCGGTTTGTCGGATTTGCTCCAACAATCGTGTTTGCCGACTGGCCGCCCGCTGTTGACGTGCCGCGGCCCGACCCGCGTTACTGTAAACGGGCATGTACAGCAGCATCAGCAGCAGGGCGAGGCCTGCCGGCAGCAGGGAACCGACGTAGACCACCAGGCCTCGCAGCGGGGCGCCTCGCTGCACGATCGCCACCACCAGGCCGATCAGCGGCACAAAGAACGAGGCGATTCCCAATGCCGGTTGCTCGCGGCCGATCGCCCACGCCATCCAGACTTGGCCGGTCAGCAGGCAGGCGACCAACCCGCTGACGGCGGCCGCGATGGCGGCGATCGCGACCGGTTCCCAGAGGAGCCCCAGCAGGCCGACGATCAAGATGCTTGCCAGCCCGATTCCCATAACGATCCCCCAGCGGATCAGAAAGGATTGGCTCAAAGCCGGCGGCACCGTCGCCGCTGCTTCGAAGGAGTGGGCAACCGGCCGGGGCGAGGCGGCAAAGCCGCTGGGTGAGACCGGGCCGCGGGGCGCCGGCGAAGAAGCTTTCCCGGAGGCCGCGGCCGGCGGCGGCGGCGCGGGGGCTGGCCCAGGTTTCGTCGCCGCGGGGATCTTTAACCGGGTGTCGCATCCGGGACACCGCACCATCCCGCTCGCGGCGGACGCGACTTGCAACGTTCGCTGGCACTGCGGACAGCGAATCAACCCCGTGGCCATGGTTCGATTTCCAACGCGGAGAGCAGCGAAGGCGACTGCGGGCGGGCAATCGCCAGGCGGAAGACGGGCCATTCTACGGGAAACCACGACGCCCGACCGCCATCTTTTTTGGAAACGGGAGCGGTCCGAGCCGGTTCGCCCGCCCAGGGGGCGCAGTGCGGGAAAACCGCCAGCCCCCCCATCACGTGGTGGCAGCGACGCAGCCTGCCCCGAACAATAACCAAAGGGACGCGCGATCGAGTGGCTCGATCGTGATTCAGGCTGGCGGAAGGGCTGGCGTTTTCGAATGGCACCGTCCGATGTGGCATACGATCCTGGAAAACCTGCGCTGGGCCGATCTGCTGGATATCGGTCTCGTTGCCGTGTTCATCTACTTCCTCATGTTGTGGCTGTTGGCGCGGACTTCGCGCGGCATGTTTGCCGGCGTGCTCGCCGTCGGCGGCTGCTACCTGATGTCGCATTGGTTGCAGCTCTACTTGACGCGTCAGCTGTTTCAGGCGGGCTTGCTGGTCCTGGTGCTCGCCTTGGTCGTCATCCTGCAGCAAGACATCCGCCGCGGCTTTGAACGGCTCGGTTCGCTCCATTGGCGACGCCCGTGCGGCCGCGCAGGACCGAACGAGCCGATCGTCGATGCGATCATGGAGTCGGTCCAGCTGATGAGTGTTGCGCGGCGCGGGGCGCTGCTTGTCTTTCCGGGGAAGGAATCGCTCGAACGATTGACGCATGGCGGTTTCTGGGTGGACGCCTGCGTGACGCCTGCGTTGGTGCAGAGCTTGTTCAATCCTTCTTCGCCGACCCACGACGGGGCCGCGATCGTCGGTGCCGAGCGGATCGAACGGGTCG